>JAKAMV010000295.1 GCA_021812735.1 Chloroflexota bacterium
CGATCTACTTCGAGGTCGCCTACCTGTCCGCCAGCACCGCCAACACGTGGCTCGCGGCGTCGAAGACCGAGATGGACAAGATCGCGGCCGCGAACAACATCACGATCACGTCGTTCGACGGCCAGTTCAAGGCGGACCTGCAGCACACGCAGATGCAGGACGTCATCGCGGCCGGCAAGTACAACGGCGTTGTTGTCGTCGCCCTCGACGGCGTCGGCCTCACGCCGGACCTCCAGGACGCGATCTCCAAGGGCATCAAGATCGTCGGCATGAACCAGGTCATCGGACCCGACTTCACGACCGCCAACCCGCAGGTCCAGGGCATCTCGGCCATGGTGTTCGAGCCGCCGCTCGTGCGGGGCCAGCGACTCGGCAAGCTGGTCAACAAGGCGTGCCAGGGCATCGACCCCTGCCGCGTCGTCTACTTCTTTGGCATCAAGGGCATCCCGCTCGACACGGCGGTCCGCCAGGGATTCGACGCGACGATCGCCTCCAACGTGAAGGTCGTGGACGAGCGCGAGGGCCAGTACCTCGGTCCGGACAAGGGCCAGGCCGCGATGCAGGACAGCATCACCGCCACCAAAGGCGCGTTCGACGTCGTGGTCGGCGCGGACCAGTCGATGCAGGGCGCTCAGCTGGCCATCACGGCGGCCGGCCTCACGGGCAAGAAGATCATCGGCTTCGGGGGCTCGCAGGCCGCCTACGACGCGATCAAGTCCGGCGCCTGGTGGGGTGACCTCTGGGGCACCCCGGCAACGGAGGGCACCCTGGCGATGAACGCGATGGTCGACGCCCTCAACGGAAAGGACGACGGCGGCATCGACCCCGGCGCCAACGCCGTCGACGAGAATGGCGTGACCAAGGACAACCTCAGCCAGTTCACGGCACAGTGGGCCGGCTGATCCGGCCCTGACCATGGCCGGCCCCGTTCCCCACGTCGAGCTCCACAGCGTCACGAAGCGCTACGGCGCGACGGTCGCGGTGGCCCAGACGGACCTGATGGTCTTGCGCGGCCACGTGCATGCGCTCGTGGGGGAGAACGGGGCTGGCAAGTCCACGCTCGGCAAGATCCTTGCCGGGATCGTCCGTCCCGATGAAGGCGAGATCCGCGTCTCGGGGCAGGCCGTCCACTTCGGCTCGCCCCGAGACGCGCTCCACCACGGGATCACCACCATCGCCCAGGAGCTCTCCCTCGTCCCCTCGCGCAGCGTCATCGAGAACGTGTTCCTGGGCATCGAGGACTCCATCGGGGGTGTAGTCCGCAGAGGGGCACTCCGTGCCCGCTTCAACGAGCTGGTCCGCCAGACGGGGATCGACATGGCCCCCGATCCAGTCGTGCGATCGCTCACCGTCGCCGGCCAGCAGAAAGTCGAGATCCTGCGGGCCGTCGCCCGCCGATCCGAGCTCGTCATCATGGACGAGCCCACGGCGCGCCTGTCCTCGTCCGACGCGGCGAGCCTGCGCCGTCTCATCCGCACGCTCGCCGCGAGCGGCACGACCGTCGTCCTTATCTCGCACTTCCTCGAGGAGGTGCTCGAGGTCTCGGACACCGTCACGGTCATGCGCGACGGCCGGATCGTCCGCACCTCGCCAACCAGCGCCGAGACAAAGGCCAGCCTGATCGAGGGGATGATCGGGCGGAGCCTGGCCTCAGCGTTCCCGGCCAAGCTGGTCCCCCCTGCCGACGCCCAGGTGGTCCTGCGCGCCCAGGGCCTGACCCGAGAGCCCTACTTCCGCGACATCGACTTCGAGGTCCGCGCCGGGGAGATCGTCGTCCTGGCGGGCCTGATCGGGTCCGGAAGGTCAGAGGTGGCGCGGGGACTGTTCGGAGCCGAGCCGCACACGTCGGGCCGAGTGGAGTTGAACGGCAGGCAGATCCACGCGAGTACGCCGCGCGACGCCATACGCCACGGCATCGCGATGCTGCCCGAGTCACGCAAGGAGCAGGGCCTGATCCTCGACCGCGCCGTCCGCGAGAACGTGAGCCTGCCGCACCTGGCGAGCTTCTCGTCAGCGGGAGTGATCTCCCTGTCGCGCGAGCGCATGGGCGTCGGCGAGAGCATCCGCAACGTGGGCGTTCGACTCGCGTCGATCAGCCAGCGCGCCCGCTCACTGTCGGGCGGCAATCAGCAGAAGGTGCTGTTCGCCCGCTGGCTCCTCGCCAAGCCCAAGCTGTTCATCGCCGACGAGCCCACGCGCGGGATCGACGTCGGGTCGAAGCGGAACATCTACGACCTGCTCGTCGACCTGGCCGCGACCGGGGCCGGCGTGCTCGTGATCTCATCAGAGCTCGAGGAGGTGCTCGGATTGGCCCACCGGATCCTGATCATGCGCCACGGCCACATCGCGGGCGAGCTCGATGGCCGAACCGCGACGGAGGCCGACGTGATGGCGCTCGCCTTCCGGGCTCGAAGGGAGTCCTGATCGATGTCCCAGACCGATCCCGGCACAGCCCTGACGAGCGGCGAGGAGCCGACCGCTCGCGCCGTCCGCTCGTCGCGAGCGATCCTGGCGGACTACGCGATCGTCTGGGTCGTACTCGCGCTGTTCGTCGGCCTCGGGCTCACGACCGACGGCTTCCTGAGCGCGGCGAACATCAAGAACGTCCTGGACCAGCAGTCGCTCCTGTTGATCGCGGCGGCGCTGGCGACGATCACGATGATCGCCGGCGGTTTCGACGTGTCGCAGGGCGCGCTGTATGTCGTCGCGCCGCTGTTCGCCCTCCAGGTCGAGCACGCCACGGGGTCGGCCCCGGTCGCGATCCTCGCGGGTGTCGGGGTGGGCCTCCTCGTCGGGATCGTCAACGGCCTGCTCGTCGCCGTGGTGCGGATCAACTCCTTCATCTCGACGCTCGCGATCTCCACCATGGCCTTCGGGGTCGGGTACGTCGTGTCCGCGTCGTCGATCCTCCGGCCCGCCTCGCCGACGGACTGGGCCGTCCTCTCCCGGTCGACCATCCTCGGGCTGACATCAGCGACCTGGATCGCGGCTGCCGTGGTCGCGGTGGCGTGGTTCGCCCTCGCCCGCACGACGTTCGGGCGCTATGTGTACGCCGTTGGTGCGAATGCGGAGGCGGCACGCCTCGCCGGCGTCCGAACGCTGCTGGTCACCGGCACGACCTTCGCCCTGAGCGGCGCGGCCGCCGCCCTCGCCGGGGTCATGGACTCGTCCCGCTCGCTGAGCTCCACGCCGTCGGACGACCTGAGTTTCGTGTTCTCCGTGATCGCCGCAATCGTCGTCGGCGGGACGTCGATCGCCGGCGGCGAAGGGACCATCTGGCGGACGATCTTCGGCGCGTTCTTCATCGCCCTGCTGGGGAACGGGTTCAACCTCCACCAGGTGGACCCCATCTTCCAGCGGATCGTTCAGGGCGCCGTCATCATCGGCGCCGTCTCGCTCGACAGCTGGTCCCGGTCGCGCCGCGCCTAGTCCTGCCCGCCCGTCGGGCAGGCGCCGTCCACGCGCACCAAGGAAGGGAGAGGTTCGTTGCGAACGATTGGCCTCGATGACATCGACGACCTGGCACTGGGCGCGACGCTGCTCGGCACCGGAGGTGGCGGCGACGCTCACATCGCCAAGCTGATGGTCCGCCAGGCGATCGTCGACCACGGGCCGATCCGGATCATGGAGCCGGCCGAGCTGCCGCCGGACGGCCTCGTGGTGACGGCCGCGGTCATCGGTGCTCCGACCGTGATCCTCGAGAAGATCCCGTCGGGCAGGGAGTTCATCAACTCCGCCAAGGCGACCGCGCAGTACCTTGGCAAGGACCCCGTGGCGATCATGCCGATCGAGGTGGGCGGCATGAACACGCTGATCCCGCTCGCCATCGCCGGGGAGTTGGGACTGCCGGTGATCGACGCGGACTCGATGCGCCGCGCCTTCCCCCAGATCGAGATGACCGTGTTCACCCTCCACGGCATCAAGGCGACCCCGATGTCGGTGGCCGACGAGAAGGGCAACCTGTGCATCTTCGAGTCGACCACCAACCAGGTCGCCGAGGACCTTGCGCGCGGCGCGGTGATCCGGCTCGGGATGGCGAACGCCATCTCGTGCTATCCGATGACCGTGGATCAGGTCCACCGGTACGGCATCCAGGGCTCGATGAGCTACTGCACGGACCTGGGCAAGCATCTCGCAGCCGTCCAGCGCGGCGAGGCGGGTGCCTATGATCGCTTCCTCGAGTTCGCGGGCGCACGCAAGCTGTTCACCGGCAAGCTGGTCGACCTCGACCGGCGGACCACCAGCGGCTTCGCCCGCGGGACCGTGGTGCTCGAGGACCTCAAGGACCCGCACCGCCACGCCCGCATCGAGATCCAGAACGAGTACCTGATCGCGTATGTGGACGACGTTCCGCTCGTCTCGGCGCCGGATCTGATCTCGCTCCTCGACCACGAGACCGCCCGGCCGATCCTCACCGAGTCGCTGCGCTACGGCCAGCGGCTGGACCTGATCGGGATGCCCTGCGCCCCCGAGTGGCACCAGCCGGGGATGCTGGACATCGTGGGACCCAGGGCCTTCGGCTACGACATCGAGTACACCCCGTTCCGAGGTGGGCAGGCATGAACCGACTCCGCTTGGGGATCGACGTCGGCGGCACGAACACCGACGGCGTCATCGTCGATGATCAGGGCGGGGTCGTCGCGGCGGCGAAGACGGCCACGACGCCCGAGCCGCTCGACGGCATCCGGACGGCCATGGCCGAGGTGATCGAGGGCGTGGACAAGGCTGCGATCACCCAGGTGATGCTCGGCACCACCCACCCCGCCAACGCCATCATCCAGCGCAAGGGCCTCGACCGCGTGGGCATCCTGCGGCTGGCGGCGCCCTCGTCGTACTCGGTCCGGCCGGGCGCGGCCTGGCCCGCCGACCTGCGGGCGATGGCCGTCGGGCCGACGGCGATCGTGCACGGCGGCTTCGAGTACGACGGGCGGGAGATCGCGCCGCTCGACCCGGACGAGATCCGCGCCTTCGCCCGCGAGTGCCTCGGCAAGGTCTCGGCCATCGCCGTGTCCTGCGCCTTCAGCCCGGCGAGCTTCGACCACGAGCTCCGCGCCGAGGAGATCCTGCGCGAGGAGCTTGGCGACTCGATCGCCATCTCCCTCAGCCACCAGGTGGCGTCGCTCGGCCTGCTCGAGCGCGAGGATGCGACGGCGCTCAACGCTGCGCTGCTGGGCGTGTCCCGGGCGGTCGTGGCCGGGCTGCGGGGCGCCATGGAACAGCACGGGCTCAAGGCCGCGGCGTACCTCACCCAGAACGACGGCACCCTGATGACCGTCGATCAGGCGGTGAAGTTCCCGATCCTCACGGTCGGCTCGGGCCCGACGAACTCGATGCGCGGCGCGTGCGCCCTGGCGGGCATCGTTGACGCCCTCGTGATGGACGTGGGCGGCACCTCAACCGACGTGGGCATCCTGATCGACGGCTTCCCGCGGGAGTCCGCAGCGGCCATCGAGGTGGGCGGCGTTAGGACCAACTTCCGCATGCCGGACCTCATCTCGATCGGCCTCGGCGGCGGCACGATCGTCCGCGGCGCCGGGGACGACGTGGCTGTCGGGCCGGACTCGGTCGGCTATCGCGTGGTCACCGAAGCTCTCATCATGGGCGGCTCGACGCTCACGCTGTCAGATGTCTCGACGCGGGCTGGGCGCCTGTCGGGCATGGGCGACCCCGCCCTTGCCGCCGGGGCGGACCAGGCGGCCGTGGACGCCGCAATGCGCTGGGTGGACGAGCAGATCCAGACGCTGTGCGACCGGATGAAGGCGAGCCACGCCGACGTGCCGCTGATCGCCGTGGGCGGAGGATCGCACCTCGTGCCCGACCACGTCGAGGGCGTGTCGGCGGTCATCAAGCCGCCGCACTTCGCGGTGGCCAACGCGTACGGCGCCGCGATCGCCGAGGCGTCGGGCGAGGTCGACCGCGTGTACCGCTACGACTCGTCGAGCCGCGAGGCCTGTCTGGACGACGCCAGGCAGCTGGCGATCGCCAGCGCCGTCCGCGCCGGCGCCGACCCTGCGAGGGTTCGGATCACCGCCGTCGCCGAGATCCCGATGAGCTACGTGCCGGGCGGGGGGTGCCGCGTCCAGGTCAAGGCGGCAGGGCCGCTCGCGGCGGCGTGACCGCCGAGCAGCCACGGACGAGGGGCAGGCTGGTGGGCGGTCCGCTCCTGCCGATGGCCGACGCCCACAACGACCTCCTGCTGGGCGTCCTGCACCAGCGGGAGCGTGGTCGCGCCGATCCGTTCGGCGACTTCTGGCTGCCCCAGCTCCGGGCCGGCGGCGTCGTGCTCCAGATCCTTCCGATCTACACGGAGGAGCAGTTCGTGGGGGAGGGCGCGCTGCGCCGGGCGCTCCTCCTGCTCGAGGCCGCGCGCCGGATCGCCGACGAGCACGCGGGCGACGTGGCAGTCTGCGAGACCGGGCCGCAGATCCGCGACGCGATCGCCGCGGGCCGGATCGCGCTCGTCCTCGCGTTCGAGGGGCTGGAGCCCGTCGGCTCGAACCTCGAAATGCTCGACTCGTTCTACCGCCTCGGCGTGAGGGTCGCGTCGCTCACCTGGAACCGGCGGACGATGTTCGCCGACGGGATCGGCGAGCGGGCGACTGGCGGCGGGCTGACGTCGCTCGGCGTGGAGGCGGTGGCCGAGATGGAGAGCCTGGGCATGGTGGTCGACGTCAGCCACCTGTCCGACGCCGGGTTCGACCACCTGCTCCGGATCGCCACCCGGCCGTTCATCGCGACCCACTCCTCGTGCCGGGCCCGCTGGGGTCACCCCCGCAACCTCGACGACGACCGGCTCATGGCGCTCGCCTCGCGAGGCGGCTTCCTGGGGCTCAACGCCTTCGGCGGCTTCCTGGCTGACGCGGGCGCCACCATAGCCGACTTCGTGGACCACGTCGCCCACGCGGTCGGGGTCGTGGGCGCCGACCATGTGGGCCTGGGCCTCGACTTCGTCGCGGACCTGTTCAGTCAGGTCCGACCAGTGCTGGGCGGTGCCCTGTTCGACCTCGACGACGTGCCATTGGCGCGCGGCATCTTGCGGCCGTCCGACCTGGCCGCGCTCGGGCCCCTGCTCGTCGATCGGCTCGGCTCGACTGACGCTCGGCGGGTTGCGTCGACAACCGAGATCGAGGTCCTGTCCCGCCTGCTGCCCCCTGCGGGCTGAGGCACGCGCCGACGTCGCCGGGCGGCGACGCGACGGTGGAGGGGCGAGGCAGCGCAGCCGCGTCGGCCGGGGGTCGCTTGGGCCGGCGTCAGTCTTCCGGTGCGTGGATCAGGTCCGATTGCACGCGGCCGCAGACGGCGCAGCGCCGATCGGCGAACCGCATGCCGGCCGATGCGGCGGCCAGCGGGACACCTCCCGGGCCCACCTCGGCGGAGGGCGGCACGCCGTCCACCAGCCAGTGCGCGCCGGGCGCCTTGAACTGGTGCGGCCGATTGGGATGGGCCGACGGCTCCCGGTTCGGATCGGCCGACGGCTCTCGTTTGTGGTGCAACGCGCCTCGGATGCCCACTTCTCCCCTCCGGCGCCGCGCCCGGTTCGCGACCTCTCCCGTGGCCCGCGCCCGGTTCGCTGCCGCTACCTCCCCCGCATCTGCCACGACTTGCCCTCGGTGACCACCGACGGGGCGTAGACGATCTCGACGTCGTGCATGTCCGCGACGGTCCGCGCGCCGAGCGCCGCCATCGACTGGCGGAGGGCGCCCATGAGGTTCTGGGTGCCGTCGGTGACATGCGACGGCCCGTTGAGGATCTGGTCGAGCGGACCGGCCGTCCCGACCTTGATCCGCGTGCCGCGCGGCAGCACCGACGACGGGGCCGCCATGCCCCAGTTGGTGCCCTTGCCCGGCGCCTCGGCGGCGCGGGCGATCGGCGAGCCGAGCATCACCACGTCCGCGCCCGAGGCGATCGCCTTGGCGATGTCGCCTCCCCGCTTCATGCCCCCGTCGGCGACGACCGGCACGTAGCGGCCGGTCTCGGCCAGGTAGGCGTCGCGCGCGGCGGCCACGTCGCACACCGCGGTGACCTGCGGGACGCCGATGCCCAGCACCTCGCGCGTGGTGCACGCCGCGCCCGGACCGACGCCCACGAAGACTGCTGCAGCGCCCTGCTCCATGAGCTGGAACGCCGCGTCGGCGTTGGTCGTGTTGCCCACGGCGACCGGGATCGGCATCCGGCGGGTGAACTCGTCGAGCGAGAGCGGGCTGTACCCGGAGGCCACGTGGCGGGCGGAGCTGACCTGGCTCTGGACGAGGAACAGGTCCGCGCCCGCCTCGGCGCACAGCTCGCCGAAGCGGAGCGCGACGCCGGGCGTGGCCGAGAAGGCGGCCTTCGAGCCGACGGCGTGCAGCTCCTCCACCCGGCGGGCGATGAGCGCCTCGCGGATCGGCGCGCGGTAGGCCTCGGCCAGGACGTCCTGCACCGCCCCGTCGGGGGCGGCGATGATCCGGTCGAGCACCTCCGCCGGGTCGTCGTAGCGGAACTGGACGCCCTCGAGGTTGAGGACGGACAGGCCGCCGAGCCGCGCCAGCTCGCCGGACAGGCGCACGTCAGCGACCGCGTCCATGGCCGCGGCGATCACCGGGATGCCCAGCTCGACGCCGCAGAACGACTGCTCCAGGACGACGTCGGCCGGATCCGCCGTGTCCGTGCCGGGGGCCAGCGAGACGTCCTCGAACCCGTAGGTCGGGCGGATGGCGTCCACCTTCGAGCGGAAGACGCGCCGGTTCGCCAGCGTCTCGGTCATCGTGTCGCCCTCACCAGCAATCTGCAGGTCCTCCGTCGGTTCCCGACAGTCTACCCGGCAGTCGGCCGGCGCCATACTGGGGAGGCATCCTCTGGCCTGCTGACGGTGTGACGAGGTGGCGCCATGGCGAAGCGCAAGGACAAGGCCGAGCGGCCCAGCCCGCCCGATGACGGCCTGATCGCGATCGAGCCCGACGAGACGCAGCTGGAGGCTCGCCGGCCGCTGTCCAGGCAGCGCTACTACGAGCAGCTGCCCGAGCTCCAGCTGGAGCTCGCGAAGCTCCAGGAGTGGGTCCGCGCGAAGGGCCTCAAGGTCGTGGTGATCTTCGAGGGCCGCGATGCGGCGGGGAAGGGCGGCGCGATCAAGACGATCACGCTAGGCCTCAACCCGCGCGTCTGCCGGATCGTCGCCCTGCCGTCGCCCACCGAGCGCGAGCGCACGCAGTGGTACTTCCAGCGCTACGCGGCGCACCTGCCCGCGGCGGGCGAGATCGTCCTGTTCGACCGCTCCTGGTACAACCGCGCCGGCGTCGAGCGCGTCATGGGCTTCGCCACGCCCGACGAGGTCGAGGAGTTCTACCGCTCCTGCCCCGAGTTCGAGCGGATGCTCGTGCGCGCCGGGATCATCCTCATCAAGTACTGGTTCAGCGTCAGCGACGCCGAGCAGGAGCGCCGGTTCCAGGCGCGGATCGTGGACCCCACCAAGCGCTGGAAGCTCTCGCCGATGGACCTCCAGTCGCGCAGCCGCTGGGTCGAGTACTCGGAGGCGAAGGACGTGATGTTCCGGCACACGGACATCAAGCAGGCGCCGTGGTACGTGGTCAACGGCGACGACAAGAAGCGCGCCAGACTCAACGTCATCCGCCATCTGCTGTCGCTGATCCCGTACGAGGACCTCACGCCCGAGCCGATCGTGCTGCCGCCGCGGGAGCCGGACCGCGGCTACGTGCGCCCCCCGATGGACGAGCAGACGTTCGTGCCCGAGGTGTACTGACCCGCCGGTGGACGTCGCGGCGTCACACAGCACGGCCGTCCGCGCAGCGGGTGAACGGACATGGCGCCGGTCGTGCCGCCCGGTGGGCGAACCGGAGATCCGGCCCGGTGCCGCTGCCACCCGCTGGGCGAGTGGACTCGACCTCCCGTCGGCCCGTTGAGCCGCCAGGCGGGTGAGCGCCCCGGCGACGCGCCC
>JAKAMV010000296.1 GCA_021812735.1 Chloroflexota bacterium
CCCGCCTCAAGGCGCTCGACCGCTACCTCACCGTGTGGATCTTCGCGGCGATGGCCGGCGGAATCCTCCTCGGGGTCGTCGCCCCGGGCGTCGTCCCGTTGCTCGATACGCTTTCGGTGGGGACCACGTCCATCCCGATCGCGGTCGGCCTGATCCTCATGATGTACCCGCCACTCGCGAAGGTGCGCTACGAGGAGATCGGCCGCGTCTTCCGCGATGTGCGAGTCCTCGCGCTGTCGCTGGTCCAGAACTGGGTCATCGGCCCGCTGCTCATGTTCGCCCTTGCGGTGCTCTTCCTGCGCGACGTCCCGGAGTACATGGCTGGGCTCATCCTGATCGGCCTCGCGCGGTGCATCGCGATGGTCATCGTGTGGAACGACCTCGCGCGCGGCGACCCCGAGTACGCCGCCGGGCTGGTGGCGTTCAACTCGATCTTCCAGGTCCTGTTCTACTCGGTCTTCGCGTACGCCTTCATCACGGTGCTGCCGACCTGGTTCGGGCTCCAGGGGACCGTCGTCCAGATCACGGTGCCGCAGATCGCGCAGAGCGTGTTCGTCTACCTGGGCATCCCGTTCATCGCCGGGATCCTGACACGGGCGGTCCTCGTCCGCCGGCAGGGCAGGGACTGGTACGAGCGCACCTTCATCCCGCGGGTCAGCCCGATCACGCTGGTCGCCCTGCTGTTCACGATCGTCGTGATGTTCTCCCTCAAGGGCGAGAACATCGTGGCGCTGCCGCTCGACGTCGTCCGCATCGCGATCCCGCTGCTCATCTACTTCGTCGTGATGTTCCTGGTGACGTTCTGGATGAGCGTGCGGGCGGGGGCGACGTACGGGCAGACCGTGTCGCTCTCGTTCACCGCGGCCTCGAACAACTTCGAGCTGGCCATCGCCGTCGCCGTCGCCACGTTCGGGATCGGGAGCGGGGCGGCGTTCGCCGCGGTCATCGGCCCCCTCGTCGAGGTGCCGGTCATGATCGCCCTGGTGAACGTGGCGTTCTTCTTCGGCCGACGCTACTTCCCCAGCGCCCAGGAGCTGGCGCCACGGCGAGGGTGAGGCGTCGCGGCCGCTCCGCCTCCAACGGGGCGCCATGGCGGTGCCGTTGGCGGCGCGATCGCGCCGGTGACGGGCAGCGGCCGTCCCCGAACGGCGATGATGGGCCGACACCACGCGACGGGGCGAGGGCGTCGCGAGAAAGGACCTCCGATGGCTGATCTGCGGCCGAGGCGAATCGCGGCGCTCATCGCACCGTACCGAGTGGGGGCCGGCCAGAAGGTGCGGCTGCCCAAGGACTTCCCGACCGACGCGCCCGGCAGGTTCGGCAAGGCGGACGCCCGCCAGGCCAAGGAGGTGCTCGAGAGCGGGGTCGGCCTGCTCGCCGAGTACCAGGAGCGGCTCGCCGCGCAGGACACCTACGGCGTGCTGGTCGTCATCCAGTCGATCGACGCGGCGGGCAAGGACGGCACCATCCGCCACGTCATGAGCGGGGTCAACCCGCAGGGCGTGGAGGTGAGCAGCTTCAAGGTGCCCTCCGCCGAGGAGCAGGACCACGACTACCTGTGGCGGTACGCGCGCCGCCTGCCCAGCCGCGGGTCGATCGGCATCTTCAACCGCTCCTACTACGAGGAGGTCCTGGTCGTCCGGGTGCACCCCGAGTTCCTCGGCGCCGAGAAGCTGCCAGCGGCCTCCAGGCGGGGAGACGTCTGGCGGCGACGCTACCGCGAGATCAACGACTGGGAGCGCTACCTGACCGACCAGGGCTACCGGATCGTGAAGCTGTTCCTCCACGTGTCCCGGGAGGAGCAGCGCCGGAGGTTCCTCGACCGCATCGAGGAGCCCGAGAAGAACTGGAAGTTCAGCGCGGCCGACGTCAAGGAGCGCGCGCGCTGGGACGACTACCAGAGGGCATTCTCGGAGATGCTCTCCAGCACGAGCACGGCGTGGGCGCCCTGGTACGTCGTGCCGGCCGACGACAAGCCCTACGCCCGCCTCGTAGCCGCCGGGGCGATCGCCCACGCCCTGGTGGGGATCGATCCCCAGTACCCGAAGGTCGGGGAGGCGGCGAAGGCGGCCCTCGAGGAGGCGCGCGACGAGCTGCTGGCTGAGTCCCCCGGCGCCGGGCCGGACCCCGTCGCCCCGACGGCCGATCCGACCGTCGACCGCAGGCGCGGCAAGCACGGCGGCGGCGCGAAGAAGAGGCCCAAGCGTTGAGCCCGACGCGGCCCGCAGGCCTGCTGCGAGGCGGGTCCCGGCGGCGCTGCGGCGGGCTCGCGCGGCCGCGCCATGACCGCCGGACCCGTCAGCCCGGGTTCGCCGCCGCGCCCTCTGTGACCACCAGCAGCACCGTGGCGTCGGGGCGGAGCCGCAGCGCGGCCCGGCGTCCGGCCGCGCCGTCCCCCGTGAGCGCCGCGAGCGCCCCGGCGAGCGACGCCCACCCGCACGGGCCCGCGTCCACGCCTCGGGCGCGGAGCAGTGGCGCGGCGTCGGCAGCCTCGCCGTCATCGACGGCGACAGCAGCGTCCAGGCCGGCCCGCAGCACCGGCCAGGCGAGGCTCGATGGCGTGCCGCAGTTCAGGCCGGCCATGGAGGTGGGCTGTGTCGGCACGGTGACCGCTTCGTCCGCCCGCAGACTCGCGAGGACACAGGCTGCGGTCGTCGGCTCCACGGTCATGATCGCGGTCCGCCACGGGTCGCCCCCGCCCCGGTAGTGCGTCACCGCGGCCTGGGCCAGCGAGCCGACGCCGGCCGGCACCACCACCAGGTCCGGCCTCCCGGCGCCCAGCTCGGCGAGCTGTGCGTCCGACTCGGCGAACAGCGTCGCGTACCCCTCGACGATCCACGCCGGCACCTGTTCGTAGCCCGGCCAGGAGGTGTCCTGCAGCAGCATGGCGCCGTGCGAGCGGGCGAAAGCCGCAGCTGCGTCCACCGCGTCGTCGTAGCTGCCGCCGACGTGCGTGACGGGCGCGCCCTCGGCCTCGATCGCCGCCACCGCCCCGGCGGGGACGCCGTCCGGGACGAAGACGCGAGCGCGGTGTCCCAGCAGGCGTGCCGTCCGCGCGACGGCGCGCCCGTGGTTGCCGTCGGTGGCGGTGACGAACGTGACCGCGCCGCCGGCCCCCGCTCCCAGCCCGGTCGAGAGCGCGCGGTGGATCGCCCACGAGGCTCCGAGCGCCTTGAACGCCGGCAGTCC
This sequence comes from Chloroflexota bacterium, assembly GCA_021812735.1. Next base: position 3,190 of record JAKAMV010000296.1, read on the forward strand.
CAGTCGGCTCGACTCGTCCTTCGCGAACGCGCGGCCCACGCCCAGCCGCGACGCCACGTCCTCGAGGTCGACCAGCGGCGTCGGCTGGTAGCCGCCGAGGGAGCGGTGGAACGCGAGCACCTCTCCGGGCACCGCCGGGCACGACCACGCGCGATCGCGCAGGTTGGGGTGCCAGTCGCGCGCGGCCACCGTTTCAGCCTCCCCGTCAGCGGGCGGCCGCGGTGCGGCCCGCCGGCATCCGCGCTACGACCGCGAGCGCGCCGGCCCCCGCCGCCACCACCACGGCCGTCCCGAGCATCGCCGCCGGCAGCCCCACGGTGACCGACATCACCCCCATGAGTGGCGGGTAGACCACCGCGCCCACGACGGACGCGGCCACGATGACGCCCGCCACCGCCGCCGCGCGGTCGGGAACCCGCTCCCCGCCGACCGCCACGATCAGCGGGTAGACGGGCCCGGATGCGAAGCCGACCAAGGTGAAGAGGGCGATTGACACGCCCAGCGACGGCGCGACGACAGCACCCGTCAGCGCCCCTGCGCAGGCGAGGGCCGCGACGATCGCGAGTCGCAGGTGGTCGAAGCGGTCGGCGATGCGGCTGCCCACCAGCCGGCCAGCGGCCAGGCCCGCCCAGTAGAGCCCGAGCGACGAGGTCGCGGCGGCCGCCGGGGCCGCCGCCAGGAACCGGACCAGCCAGTTGGACACGCCGATCTCGCACGCGACGTAGCACCCGATCGCCACCGCCAGCACAAGCAGCGGAAGCGCGAGCAGGCTCGATCGCCGGCCGCCAGCGGCCAGCTGCGGGCGCGCCCGGCCGTCGGCGAGGTCCGACACGGCGAGCACGGCGGCCAGCGGCAGCGCGACCGCCCCGGACCCGACGAGCAGCGCCTGCCACGAGAGCCCGGCCAGGTCGCGGGCCGCCAGCACGAACGGCGCCCCGAGCGCGCCCAGCGAGTAGAACAGGTGCAGCAGGTTGAGCCGGCCGCCCCGGCCGCCCCGATAGAGGTCGATCACCAGGCCGTTGCCCCCGCCGTCGATCGCCCCGGCGCCCACGGACCGCACGATCCCGAACGCGGTGAACGCCGGCCAGTCGGGTGTCAGCCCCTGCGCCATGAGCCCGAGCCCGAGCAGCGCCGCCGCGCCCGACAGGATGGGTCGCCGCCCGACCCGCTCGGTGGCCATGCCGCCGAGCACCGAGCCCGCGGCGTACGCGATCGACGTCAGGAAGTAGAACAGGCCCAGGCCAACGTCCGTCTGGGAGAAGCCGTCCTCGACCTCACGCGCGAGCGCGGGGACCACGAGACCGCCCCAGCCGATGAGCACGAAGGCCCAGCAGCCGAGCGCGAAGGCGATGGAGCGCTGGCGGAACACGACGGGGACCACGCCGCGATCGTAGCCCCAACCAGCGGCCCTACCGAGCCGGTCCGTGCGCGCCGACGGCGTCCGGCCTCGACGCAGCGCTCGGCTTCGGGCGACGACCTCGAGTGGTGCCCGGCCGGTGGCGGCAGACCGCCGGCGACGGGGGGACGCCCGCGCAGGTTGCGCGCCCGCGGCAAGATGTCCCCATGGACACCCGTCGCGTCCCCGTCGCCGCCGGCGTCGAGCTGGCGGCCGACGTCTGGCCCGCCCCCGCCGACGCCTCCGATCCGGTCACCTTCGTGCTGGCCCACGGGTTGGCGTCCAACGCGCGCCTGTGGGACGGCGTGGCGACGCGCCTCAACGAGCGAGGCCACGCCGCTGTGACGGTGGACCTCCGGGGGCATGGCCGCTCGTCCAAGCCCGACGGCCCTTACGATGTCGCCACGGTGGCCGACGACCTGGCGGCGCTGGTCCGGGGACTGGGACTGCAGCGCCCCGTGGTCGCCGGCCAGTCCTGGGGCGGCAACGTGGTCATCGAGCTCGCCGCCCGCGGCCCGGGGATCGCCCGCGGCCTGGTCTGCGTGGACGGCGGTTGGTTCGAGCCCGCATCGGCGTTCCCCTCCTGGGAGGCGTGCCGCGACGCGCTCGCGCCCCCGCGCCTGGCCGGTCGGCGCCTCGCCGAACTCGAGGGCTATCTCCGGGGCGCCCATCCCGACTGGCCCGAGGCCGGCATCGCGGGGACCCTCGCGAACTTCGAGCGATTCCCCGACGGGACGGTCGCGCCGTGGCTGACGTTCGACCGGCACCTCGTCGTCCTGCGCGGCATGTGGGACCACCGGCCCTCCGAGCGGTACTCCCAAGTGCGCGAGCCGGTGCTCCTCCTCCCGGTCGGGCCGGCCGCGCCGGACGGGCGCAGCGCCGGCCGAGAGGCGGCGGTCGAGCGGGCTCGGGCTTCGCTCGCCCGGGTCAGGGTGCAGCCCTTCGTGGGCGACCACGACATCCACGCGCAGCGCCCGGCCGAAGTCGCCGACGTGATGGCCGATGCCGTCGCGGACGGGTTCTTCGCGTGAGCGCGGGTCCGCGCATGCTCGCGATCATGGGCTCGGGCGAGACCGCGCCCGCGATGGCCAAGGTGCACCACGCGCTCTTCGACCGCTTCGGCGGACCGGTCCCGGCGGCCGTCATCGACACGCCGTACGGGTTCCAGGAGAACGCGGACGAGCTCTCCGCCCGCACGCTCGAGTTCTTCGCCACCAGCGTCGGCAACCCCGTGGAGGTGGCGAGCTACCGCTCGGCCGGCGTGGACGCGATGACCGCCGCCACCGCGCTCGCCCGGATCCGCGAGGCCAGGTACCTCATGGCCGGACCGGGCAGCCCGTCCTACGCGCTGCGGCAGTGGGCGGACGGCCCCATCCCCGATGCCCTGGCCGAGAAGCTGGCCACGGGCGGGATCCTCACGATGGCCTCTGCCGCCGCGCTCACCCTCGGCCTCGTGACGATCCCGGTCTACGAGGTCTACAAGGTCGGCGAGGCGCCGCGCTGGCTGCCGGGCCTCGACCTCCTGGGTCGGGCCACCGGGCTGCGCGCCGCGGTGGTTCCCCACTACGACAACGCCGAGGGCGGCAACCACGACACGCGCTTCTGCTACATGGGCGAGCGCCGGATCTCGTTGCTCGAGGCGATGCTGCCCGAGGGCGCGTTCATCCTCGGCGTCGACAGCCACACGGCCCTCCTGCTCGACCTCGAGGCGAACACCGCGTCGGTGGCGGGCCTCGGTGGGGTCACCGTCCGCGTCGCCGGGCGGAGCACCCGGTTCGCCTCCGGGGCATCCTGCGGCATCGCCGCGCTGGGGGACGCGGCGCGAGGGCTCGCCGAGGGCCGGTCCACCGAGGCGGTCCACTCGGCCGCGCTGGCGGGATCCGCCTCCCGCGAGCGCCCCCCGCGGTCCGCCGCCCCGGTGCAGCAGCAGATGCAGGAGCTCGAGGGCACCTTCATCTCAGCGCTCGACGCGGGCGACATCCGCGAGGCGGTGGCGGCGCTGCTCGAGCTCGACGAGACGGTGGAGGCGCGCATCCGGGCCGGCGAGGACAGCCCCGACCTCGACAACGCGTCGGCCACCCTGCGCGCGCTGGTCGTACGGCTGGGCGAGCACGCAGCCAGCGGCACCGCCGACCCGCGCGCCGAGATCGGGCCGCTCGTGGACACGCTCCTGGAGCTGCGCGACCGCGCCCGCGCCGCGAAGGACTGGCCCACCGCCGACCTGATCCGCAACCGCCTGGCGGCCGCCGGGGTCGAGGTCCGCGACGGCGCCGAGGGTTCCGTGTGGGTTCTGGCGCCCCGGTGATGCCGTCCCTGCCGCCGGCTGGCCCCGCGAACGCAGGCTGCCGGTAGACTTCGCCGCTGAGCCTCGGCCCGTCCGTGGCCGAGAACCAACGCCCGGAGTCCCCGTGTTCTCGTTCCTCAAGCGCTTCACCACCGCGACCCCCTCGATCGACGTCGTTGAGCTGGACGCCCTCCTTCAGCAGAACGCCGTCCGCGTGCTCGACGTCCGCGAGGACCACGAGTTCCGCCGCGGGCATGTGCCGGGCGCCGTGCACGTCCCCGTGCGGCGCCTCCCCGACCGGCTCGTCAAGCTCAAGCGCGACAAGCCGTACGCCGTGATCTGCGAGTCGGGCAGCCGGAGCAGCCACGCCACCGACTACCTGCTCTCGCAGGGGTTCGAGGGCGCAGTCTCAGTCCGCGGCGGCACCAGCGCCTGGACGAGGAGCGGGCGGGCGATCGTCCGCTAGGCCGCCGCGGCGCGGGCGGCGAGGCGCGTCAGCCGCTCGTCGCGGGCTCCAGGACTCCGAGCAGCTCGCGCAGAGCCGTCTCGAATCGATCCAGCTGCTCCGGCGAGGCCGACCCCAGGCGCTCGGCGAGCCAGTCGAGCGTGCGCTGGCGCGCGTCGGCGAGCTGGCGCTCGCCGTTCTCGCTGAGCGTCAGCTGAACCCGTCGGCGCGAGGCCGGGTCGAGCTCGCGGACCACGAGGCCGTCGCGGACCAGGCGCGAGACCAGCTCCGACACCGCGGGCATCGAGGCGCCCATGTGCTCGGCCACGCTCGAGAGGTCCGTGCCCGGATTCCTCCGGATGAACAGCAGCGCCCGGAACTGGGGCATCGACACGCCCTCGGCCCGGCCCTCGCGCATGTGGCCGCGGACGACGCGCATGATCGGCGGCACCGTGTCGAGGACGGCCTCGGCCGCCCTGCGGGCCGGGCCGCCTGCAGTCGCGGGATCGGGGGGTGACGGCGCCACCCGAACAGTCTAGAATGTTCGGGTAGCGAACTGTTCGGGGAGTCCGCACCTGCGGCAAGACGGCGAGATGCTCAACGCGATCGAGTGCCCGGCACTCACCCGCCGATTCGACGCCGTGACGGCGGTCGACAACACCCTCACGCTCAGTGTCGCCGACAGCGGGATGTTCGGCCTGCGCGGACCCAACGGCGCCGGCAAGACCACCACCATCAAGATGCTGATCGCCCTGCTTGGGCACGCGACGGTCGCCGGCCACGACGTGCTCCGCGATGCGCGCGCCATCCGGCGCTCGATCGGCTACGTGCCGCGTGGTTCTCGTCGCGATCGCTTCGCGGCCCTACCCGCGCCTGGCGCAGTAGACCGCCCAGCGCGGCGGGACCGTGTCGGGGCCGAAGGCAGCCGTCCAGTCATGCGGCCGGCGGCGACGCCCGCGGACGGTTTCATCGCCCGCGGCGACATCCATCCGTGCCTGGGGCTGCTCCCTCGGCGGCAGACGGGGGCGAGGCTGCTCTCGCGGCGGCAGCCGGGGGCGGGGCTGCTCTCGCGGCGGCAGCCGGGGGCGGGGCTGCTCTCGCGGCGGAACCTCCGCTTTACCGGCACCACCGGTACGACGGAGCGCTGTCCGCCGCGTCCGAGCACGAGGTGCACGCGCTGTACCGGCGTGGTCGGTACAGCGGCCCGGAACGTGAGATAACACCGGCGGGACCGGTACAGCGGAATGGACTGCTGAAGGCAGCGGCAGAACGGCTGACTCGGCTTGATCACGAGCCCGGACCCACCCGAGCGCGGTTGGCCGATGCCCTCGCGCGCCGCCAGCCCCCGGGCGGAGCCCGTGCCCCCGGGCGGTCCGCGACCCCGGATTGCGATGCGCGGCATCATGGACGCCAGCAGCTGCTGGAGGCATGAACGCGATGCACGTCGGACTCGTGGGACTCGGGCGCATGGGCGCCAACATGGCCCGTCGCTGGCGCCGCAACGGCCACACGGTCGTCGGGTACGCGCGAACGGCAGCCACGGTGGACGGGCTCGTCGGCGACGCCATCGACGCCGGGGCCCACTCCCTCGAGGAACTCGTGGCGCAGCTGCCGACGCCGCGCGTGCTGTGGGTCATGGTCCCCGCGGCGTCGGTCGATGCGACCGTCGCGGAGCTCGCGGCGCACCTCGACCGCGGCGACATCATCATCGACGGCGGCAACTCCTGGTACCGCGACGACATCCGGCGCGCCAAGGAGCTGCTCCCCAAGGGCATCCACTACGTGGACTGCGGGACCAGCGGCGGCACCTGGGGCCTCGAGCGGGGCTACTGCCTGATGGTCGGCGGTCCGGCTGAGGCGGTGACCACGCTCGATCCGATCCTCCGCGCGCTGGCGCCCGGCGTCGCGAGCGCGGAGCGGACCCCGGGCCGCACCGGCACGCCGTCGACGGCCGAGGAGGGCTACCTCCACTGCGGACCGTCCGGTGCCGGCCACTTCGTCAAGATGGTCCACAACGGGATCGAGTACGGCGTCATGGCGGCGTACGCGGAGGGGTTCAACATCCTCCACCACGCGAATGCCGGCGCGGGCAACCGCGAGGTCAACGCCGAGACCAGCCCGCTCGCGGATCCGGAGCTTTACCAGTACGACCTCGACCTGCCTGCCGTCGCCGAGGTCTGGCGACGCGGCAGCGTGATCGCGTCGTGGCTGCTCGACCTCACCGCCCAGGCGATGGCCGCCGACCCGAACCTCGAGGGCTTCGGCGGCACAGTGGCCGATTCGGGCGAGGGCCGGTGGACCAGCATCGCGGCGATCGAGACCTCCGCGCCTGCGCCGGTGCTGACCACCGCGCTCTACTCCCGCTTCTCCTCGCGGGGCGAGGAGACCTACGGCAACAAGGTCCTGTCGGCCATGCGCTGGGGCTTCGGGGGCCACGCGGAGGTGAAGGGCGACGGCAGCCGGGCGAAGTAACCCCAAGCGGGTAGAGCAAGTCCCCGAGCCATCGCCGCACGGATGATCGCCGGCGGGAAGATGCTCTCCGATCTCGCGGCGGCCGACCCCGAGTTCGACGCCAGGGCGTTCACGGACTCGCTCA
>JAKAMV010000297.1 GCA_021812735.1 Chloroflexota bacterium
CGAGGTCTGGATAGAAGCCCGGGCCGCTCTGCTCGTCTGCGCCGTTGCAGGATGCCGACGGGTTGGGGCTGGCACTCACCGAGCACGCGGCAAGGAGCGAGACGCCCACGAGGGCGGCCGCAACGAGCGCGCTGGCGCGACCGGGGGACCTCGACACGGCGCGATTCTCGCATCCGACTACACTTCCCGCTCGTGCCACGCCCTACCCGTCGTCCCGTGCAGCGCCCGGGGCGCCCCCACCGCACTCTCCGATCGGCAGCCGCGCGCGCCGCGCTGGTGGCCATCGTCGTCGCGGTGGTCGCCGGCTGCAGTAGCTCGCCGGCGCCGGGATCTGCGGCCCCCGCGACGTCGGCCGTCGTGACCGGCCCAACCGGCCGGGTGGGCGTGCCCGGCCCGTCCGGCGCAGCAGGAGCGTCGGGGTCGGTCGGCCGCTCGCCGGGACCGCCGCCCTGGCCCGTGCCCGCCGACCAGGTCGCCCTCATCCGCGAGGCCGGACTGACGCCCCTCTCCGCGGAGGGAACGGTTCAACACACGCATGCAGCGCTGCAGGTCTGGTACGCCGGCCGGCGCGTGACCGTGCCCGCACAGATCGGCATCGACAGCGCCGCCCAGCAGCTGTCGCCGATCCATACCCACGATCGAACCGGGATGATCCACGTCGAGAGCCCCACGCGCGGGACCTTCCGCCTCGGGCAGTTCTTCGTGCAATGGGGCGTGCCGCTGAACGGCGCACGGGCCTGGCTGGACGGCCGGCCGGTCGCGGATCCGGCCGGGATCGTCCTGCAGGACCACCAGATGATCCTCGTGGCCTGGGGCACGCCGCCCACGCCGATCCCCGCCGCATACACCGAGGGGTACTACCCAGGCCAGGTCCCGCCCGACGTCGCGCCGAGCATCACGCTGGCGGGTCTCCCGGCAGGCTTCCCCGCACCGGTCGTCGCAGCGCGCTGGAACGGCGACGTGGGCTACCTCGACTCGCTCACGGAACAGGGAGCCCAACGGGAAGAGCCGTTGGTGGCGGGGAAGCTCCGCGTCTTCGAGATCAAGACCGCGCAGTCGTCGAGCGGCGGCACGATCGATCTGCTGCTCTGGGGCTTCGACGGGTACGCCTCCGCGCAGCGGTACGTGGCGCAGTCTGCCGTCTTCGTCCCGGATGCGCCCGAGTCCGTGCCCTGGGTGGCGAACGGCGCGCAATTGCGTTTCGGTCCCGACCCGAACCGCGCAGACGGTTCCACGCTTGGTGAGGTGGCCTGGGTCCACGGCCCGTGGGCGATCGTCGTCCTCGAGGCAACGGCGCCCGGGGTGATCGACCGGGGTGCGCTGATCCGGCTGGCGGCGACCGTCGAGCAGGAGGCCGGCCCGCTGCACGCGCCATAGCTCAGGTGGACCGATAACGGGCAGGGCGGCCGCGGTTGCCCGTGCTACAGTCCACCGCATGGACGAGGCCTGGCGTGCGGCCCGGGAACGCTGGGAGCGCGAACGACTCGATCCGACGCTGCGCCGCAGCCCCGAGCGCCGTCTCCGTTTCCGAACGCTCGGCGACATCGATGTGCGGCGGCTCTACACGCCGCTCGACCTGGAGGGCCGGGATCTCCTCGCCACGGTCGGGTTCCCGGGCCAGCCGCCGTTCACGCGCGGCATCCACGCCAGCGGGTACCGCGGGCGGCTCTGGACGATGCGGATGTTCGCCGGCTTCGGTTCGGCGGAGGACACGAACGCGCGTTTCCATCAGCTGCTCGACGCCGGCCAGACCGGGCTGTCGATCGCCTACGACATGCCGACGCTGTACGGCTACGACACCGACGATCCGCACGCCGAGGGCGAATTCGGCATCTGCGGTGTCGCGGTCAGCTCGCTCGCCGACATGGAGATCCTCCTCGACGGGATCCCGCTCGATCGCACCTCGACATCGATGACGATCAACTCGCCGGCGGCACCGATCTGGGCCATCTATATCGCTGCCGCCGAGAAGCGCGGCTACCCCCGCGCGATCCTGGAGGGCACCACTCAGAACGACATCCTGAAGGAGTACATCGCCCAGAAAGAGTTCCTCTTCCCGGTCGAGCCGTCGCTGCGCCTCGTCACCGACACGATCGAGTTCGGGACGCGCGAGCTGCCGAAATGGAACACGATCTCGATCAGCGGCTACCACATCCGGGAGGCGGGCGCGACGGCCGTCCAGGAGCTCGCCTTCACGATCGCTGACGGCATCACGTACGTGGAGGAGGCCCTGCGGCGCGGTCTGCACATCGACGAGTTCGCACCGCGGCTCAGCTTCTTCTTCAACGCCCATTCCGACTTCTTCGAGGAGATCGCCAAGTACCGCGCCGCCCGGCGCATCTGGTATCGCCTGATGACCGAACGCTGGCACGCCGAGCACGAGCGCTCGACCTGGCTACGCTTTCATGCGCAGACCGCCGGCGTCTCGCTCACCGCCCAGCAGCCGCTCAACAACCTGACGCGGGTCGCGATCCAGGCGCTCGCCGCGGTGCTCGGTGGGGCGCAGTCGCTGCACACCGATGCCTACGACGAGGCCTGGGCGGTTCCCTCCGCGGAGGCTGCGCTGCTGGCGCTGCGCCAGCAGCAGGTGATCGCGGCCGAGACGGGCGTGGCGAGCACCGTCGATCCACTGGGCGGTGCGTGGTACGTGGAGTGGCTCACCGACGAAGTCGAGCGCCAGGCGTGGCGCTACATCGCGGAGATCGACGCGCTGGGCGGGATGCCCGCCGCGATCGCCGCCGGCTTCCCGCAGCGCGAGATCGCCGACGCCGCCTACCGCTACCAGCAGGAGTTCGACTCGGGCGAGCGGCAGGTCGTCGGTGTGAACGCCTATGCCGATCCGAACGAGGAGCTGGCGATCCCGCTCCTAGAAGTGAGCGAGGAGAGCCGGCAGCGGCACCTCGCCCGCTTGGCCCGGGTCCGACGCGAGCGCGACCCGGAGGCGGTCGAGGCGGCACTCGCCCGTCTCCGCGACGTGGCAGCCCGTCCCGGATCGAGCGAGGCGAACGTGATGCCTGCGCTGATCGAGTGCGCGGCCGCCTACGTCACCCTCGGCGAGATGTGCGGGGTCTTCCGCGCCCAGTTCGGGGAGTACCGGGAGCCGGTCGCCGTCTGAGGCGATCGCCCGGCTCGGGCGCGTAGACTGCCGGGGGAGGAGGTCGACGTGGCCGAAACGGACGAGCTGGCGGTACGGATCGAGCAGGCGGCCACCTCGATCGCAGGCTTGGCGCGGCAGGCGGAACCTGAAGGCGTGCGCTACGCGCTGGCGGGCGTGCCGTTTGCGGTGGTCGCCGGCGACCGCGCGGCGTTCCGTCTGCGGCCCGACGTGGCGGAAGCCGCCCTGCAGATGCCCGATGTGCATGCGAGTCCGCGCGGCCCGGGCTGGGTGGAGCTGGCTCCCGCGACACTCGACCGGTTTGCCCTCGATCGCGCGATGAGCTGGTTCGCGGCCGCCGCGCGCTATGCGGCGGAAGCGAACCCCGGCCGCCGGACCCACTGACGGCCGACACCCGGCGCAGCACCCAGGGAGGGAACCATGTACGTCGACGCGCTGTCGTTCCTGGAGGACGAACGGGAGGCGTGGGCGCCTTTCGAGGCGCTTGCCGCGCTCCCGGACGAGGCGTTGGAACGAGCGATGCCGGAGGACGGACCCGCGCACGGCTGGTCGGGCCGCGACCTCGCGGCGCACCTCGTGGCGTGGCAGGGGCTCGCGCTGCAGGTCGCGCGCGAACTCGCGCTCGGCGACGCCAGCGCGACCATGGACCGCGTCGACGCCGAGTGGGAGGCGGGCGGCGGGGACGCCATGAACGCCGCGCTCCAGGCCGAGTGGCGGGCCTTGCCGCTCGACGAGGTGCGGCGCCGCCTGGCGACCGTGCCGGGCGAACTGCGGGGCTACCTGACCGTGGTGCCGGAAACGCGCTGGGTGAAGAACTCGAAACGCCTGGCGTTCTTCCTCGAGAGCACGTTGGATCACTACGCGGAGCACGAGGCGGAGCTGCGGGCGATCCTTGGTGCCGCCGGTCGCTGACCGCGGCCTGGATCGTGCGAATCGAAACGGCCCGGCGCTGTACGAGCCGGGCCGTCGTCGGTCGAGGACAGGGTCAGGACGGCTGGCCGGAGCTGGCGTACTGCTTCATGTTGAACGCCTGCTCCAGCTGATCCGCGGGCCGGAAGCCGACGACGCCCACCGGGGTCTCGCCCGGCCGGAAGAACGCGATGGTCGGGATGCTCATGATCCCGAACGCCTGCGAGATCATCGGGTTGGCGTCGACGTCGAGCTTCACGAAGTCGATGGCGTCGCCGTACTTGGCGGCCAGCTTCTCGATCTCCGGCGCGACCAGCTTGCACGGCCCGCACCACGCCGCCCAGAAGTCGACCAGGACCGGCTTGTCGTTGTTGAGCACCGCCTGCTCGAAGTCCGCGTCGGTGACCGCCTTGATGTTGGCCATGGTTCCGTTGTTTCCTTTCCCCCCGCCGAGCGGGGCATCCGCGTCCGATCGAACGGGTCGGACGTCCCGGCCCCCTCAGCGGGCGAACGTCTGAATGAGCCGATACGCCTCCAGGACCCGAGGATCCGTGAGACGGTAATACACCGTGTTGCCCTGGCGCCGCGTGGTCACGAGGCCCGCGCTGCGCAGGACGGCGAGGTGCTGGCTCATGTTCGGCACCTGACACCCGATCTCGTGCGAGAGCTCCGAGACCGAGCGCTCGCCGGCCGCGAGCACCTCGAGGACGCACAACCGCTTCGCGTCGGCAAGGGCCCGCATGACCGCGGTGTACCGCTGCAGGTCCTGGTCCGCCGGAAGCGTGGGCGTCGGCATGGGCGCATTCTCTCACAACTTGCGCAAGTTCGCAAGTACCTTCCCGCCGGCGCGGTCCCGTGGGCCGCGTCCTCCCGATGGCGCGTGGGGCTCCGGCGTTGGCACCTGCAGTCGTCCCGCACGGGCCACCTCGCCGAGGATGCGCGCCGATGGCCTGACCGTCCGTTGCTGCGTCCGGCGGTCGACCGCCACCAGCCCGAAGCGCATGGCATAGCTCCGCGCCCATTCGAAGTTGTCCAGGAGGCTCCAGTGGATGTAGCCGCGAATGGGCACGCCGCCCTCGATCAGGGCGTGAATGGCGGACAAGCCCCGGACGATGAACTCCACCCGTTCGGTGTCGTCGTCGGTGGCGACCCCGTGCTCGGTCACCACGATCGCTTTGCCGGGGAAGAGGGCCGCCACCCGGCGGATGGTGGCCGCAACGGCCTCCGGCCGGAACTCATACCCCATCTGCGTCGCCCGTGCGCGACCGCGCGCGGCAACGCCAGCCGCCCGGCTGGTCTCGAAGCGCACCACCCAGGGGACCAGAAGGGCCTCCATCCGTGGCGTGGCCAGCGCGCGGCGGAGCAGCGGCGCGACGACCTCGGGCGCGTCGACCCGGACCCGGGTGTACGTCTGGACGCCGATGAAGTCGTCGTCGGCGCAGGCCGCCAGGAAGACGTCCTCGTTGAGACGACGCAGGTACTCGACGACGGGGCGTCCACCGGCGTTGGCCTCCCACTCCTGGAGCGCATGGGTTGCCCCGACCCGTGCGCCGGGGCGCAACTCGCGGATCGTCGAGGAAGCCCGCCGATGGGCTTCGACGAGCCCGCCGATCGCCCGCTTCCAGGACGCGACGTCGCGGCTACCCGGTGGGAAGCCGAGTGCGCCGAGGTACCCACCGAAGGCCACTACGCCCGGCTCGTTCACAGTGCAGTACCAGGCGACCTCCTCCCCGAGCGCCGTCACCGCCCGGCGGCAGTAGCGCTCGAAGCGAGTCGGCGTCAGCGGATCCCGCCAGCCGCCCCGCGCCGCGACCCAGCGCGGCAGCGTGAAATGGTTCAGCGTGACCATCGGGATCAGCCCCTGCGCGCTGACGGCCTCGACCACGCGGCGATAGTGGTCGAGCTGTGCGCCGTCGAAGGTGCCCTCGGCCGGCTCGATGCGCGCCCATTCGACCGAGAAGCGGTACGTGTTGAAGCCGAGCGCAGCGAGCAGCGCCACGTCATCGGCGAAGCGCCGGTAGTGATCGCAAGCGGCGCCGCTCGGCTCACGGCAGGGCGTGCCAGGTCGCCGTTCCCAGTCCCACCAGTCGCTGTTCGCGTTGTCACCCTCGACCTGGTGGGCGGCCGTGGCCGCGCCCCAGAGGAAGCCGGGCGGGAAGATCAGGTCGCGCATGGCGGGAGGATACCGGCGCAGACGCGCGATCCGTGTGGGCCGTGGCACCGACGACACGGCGGAGCGGCGCCGGCGCGCGGGTGACCAGCCGGTAGGCAGCGGCGGTGCAGCGCACGCCGCCAATCGCGTCGACGAGGTGGTGGTCACCCCGGTCGATGGTGGCGGACCGGGCCGCCAGGGGCCCGCTGCCGGACGGCGCGCGGCGATACTGCGATACTCGGCGAGATGGACTCACGCCAGCCTGAGCCTACCACCACCTTGCGGCCTGGGGCGACCGCTGCGCCGCAGGGCCCGCGCGGTGGCCCGCATGGCGAGTGGCCCGCGGGCGATCGCGACATCCCGCTCGAGGCGATCCGCGCGGCCGCCGGGGCGATCCGCGGTCGCGTCCAGCGCACCCCGCTGCTCTCGTCGCGCACGGCCGGCCGGATCCTGCAGCGCGTGCAGGGCGTGACGCTGTCGGACGGGGCGGTGGGGGACGGGGAACCGCGCGTCTACCTCAAGGCCGAGCACCTGCAGCTGACCGGTTCGTTCAAGCCACGGGGGGTGCTGAACAAGACGGATCAGCTGACCGCCGAGGAGCGCCGTCGCGGCCTCATCGCGCTGTCGGCTGGCAACCACGCCCAGGCGGTGGCGTATGCGGCCGCCAGCCGCGGCATCCCTGTCACGGTGGTCATGCCGGCTGGGGCGTCGCGGTCGAAGGCGGCGGCGGCGCGCGGCTACGGGGCCGAGGTCGTCTTGTACGGCGACCACGTGGGTGATGCCTTCCGTCACCTCGAGCAACTGCGCGAGGAGCGGGGGCTCGTGTACATCCACCCCTTCGACGATCCGGCCATCATCGCTGGCCACGGCACGATTGGGCTCGAGATCCTCGCGGATCTGCCGGCCGTGGACGTCATCGTGGTGGGGATCGGCGGCGGGGGGCTTGCGACGGGGATCGCGGCCGCGGCGAAGCAGCTACGGCCGGGCGTCCGGGTCTACGGCGTGGAGCCGCTCGGGAGCAACGCGCTGACGCTGGCACTACAGGCAGGTCACGTCGTCGAGGTGGACCCGGTCACGATGGCCGACGGGCTCGGGGCGCCGTTCGCGGGCCCTTGGGTCATGGCGCTCGCGCGGCGCTACCTGGACGAGATCATCCTCCTGGAGGAGGCGGAGATCGCGGCCGGGGTGCGGTTCGCGCTCGAGCGGATGAAGCAGCTACTGGAGCCCGCCGGCGCAGCGGCGCTGGGCGCGGTCATCTCGGGGCGAATCCCGCTGCGGACCGGCGATACGGTCTGTGTGGTGGGTTCGGGAGGCAACGTCGACCTGGTGCGGTTGCCTGGCATCCTCGCGCTGGCACAGGACGTCGCATGGCCGTGACGCTCGAAACGCGTCGGCTGGCCCTGGTCGGGTACGGGGCCGTGGGACGGGCCTTCACGGCATTGCTGGAGCGCGTCGCCGACGAGCTCGCGCGGCGCTACCGACTCGCCGTTCCGGTCACCGCGGTGGCGACGCGGCGCGCGGGACTACTGGTGGACGTTGAGGGGATCGACCGCGTGCGGCTGGCCGCGATCGGCGGCCACGGGTCCCCGGAAGCGGTGTCGCCGGCGCCCGCCGCACGGTCCGGGACCCCGCCCGTGGCTGCGCCCGGCCTGGCGGCCTTTCTGGCCGACCCGGCGGCCCCGTACGACGTTCTGGTCGAGATCACCACGCAGTCGCCGCGCGACGGCGAACCGGCCGCGAGCTACATCCGCGCCGCGCTCGGCTCGGGACGCGACGTGGTGACGGCCAACAAAGGCCCACTCGCCTGGCACGAGGCCGAGCTCCGCGCGCTGGCCGCCGTATCGGGCGCCCGACTGCGGTACGAGGCGGCTCTGATGGACTGCCTGCCCACGCACGCCATCCGCGAGTCGATCGTGCCGGTCGGGCGCATCCTCTCGTTCGCGGGGATCGTGAACGCGACGACCAACGCGATGCTCTCGGCGATGGCGCAGCGTCGCAGCGCCGCCGAGGCGCTCGCCGAGGCACAGGCCGCGGGCCTTGCCGAGGCCGATCCGCGACACGACACGGAAGGCCACGACGCGGCGCTCAAGGCGACCATCCTCGCCAACCTGCTGCTCGAGCCGCAGGTCCCGCTCACGCCCGCCGCGGTTGCGCGACGAGGGCTCGACGCGGTGTCGGACGAGTGGCCGGCCGAAGCGGCGCAGCGTGGCGCGCGCGTGCGTCTGCTGGCACGCGGTGAGGTTTGCGGCGAAGGGGCGGAGCGCACGGTCCGCGCGTGGGTGGGCCCTGAGGAGCTGCCGCTCGATGACACGCTCGCGTTGGTGGGCGGCAGATCGATGGCGCTGCGCATCCATTCCGAGTACGGCGGCCGGCTCCAGCTCACGCTGCTCGACGCCCCCGTCGAGGAGACCGCTTACGCGATCCTGATGGACCTGGTGGCCTTGGCGCGGGACCGGCCACGCTGATCCTCGCCAACGCGGAGAGATCGTCCGCGCGGAGCGACCGGTCGCCTCCAGACCTTGCGCGTTCCGGCAGGTCGCCTGTGCCGCTCCTTCGTCAGTCGACCCCTAGCTCGGCGAGTCGGTCCTCGTCGAAGCCGGCGTGGTGCGCCAGCTCGTGGACGAGCGTGCGCCGCACCTCCTCGGCCAGGTCGAGCGGATCGGGGAAGTCTTCTTCGAGTGGCAACCGGAAGAGGGTGATCTTGTTGGGGAACGGCACCCAGTCCGCGGCGTATTCGGTCGGCGGCACGCCCTCGTACAGGCCGTAGAGGGTCTCGTCGGCGCGGAGTGCGGCGCTCCGGCGCTGCTCGGGGCTCGGGAGATCGTCGACGACGATCGCCACCTCGTCGAGGAGTGGCCGCAGCTGGGGCGGCAGGCCGTCGATGGCGCGTTCGAGGGCGCGCTCGAAGAACGACTGTTCGAACGACGCGCGGGGGCGGCGTGGACGGCGACGGGCCTGGCTGCCCCGGCGACGGATCGGCATCCCTCTATGCTACGCATGTGCCTCTTGCGCAGGAGCCGGGCGCGCGATCCGACTGGCCGGCGCCCGATCCCCACCGCTGCCCGCCGGCCGACCCGGCTGCCGAGCCCGACGCGTTCGTCGTGCCGATGGACACCGGCGAGCGGATACACTACCTCGACTGGGGCGGGCCCAGCGGCGCACCAGGCGGTGCCCCAGGTGTGGCGCGGGGTCTCGCGGCGCTGCCGGACCGCCGGAGCCAGCAGGACCGCGCGCCACAGCGGGACCACCAGGCGCTGCCACCCCTTGTGCTGCTCCACGGTATCGGCGAGACCGCCTGGGTGTGGACACCGATCGCGCGACGCGTGCGGGCGCTGACCCGCGTCCTCGCGCTCGATCTGCGCGGGCACGGCCTCTCCGCAGCCCCGATCGGCGGCTATGAGTTGCCGTCGCTGGCGATGGACGTGCTCACCATCATGGCCGCTAACGGTTGGGCACCGGCGAGCGACGGGCAGCCCGTGGTCCTCGCCGGTCACGGGTTCGGCGGCGTCGTCGCAGTCGCCGCCGCGGCCGAGCGTCCAGCCGCCGTGGCCGGCCTCGCGCTCGTCGACGGCGGCTGGGAGGAGATGGGCCGCAGGGCCGGGGACGACCCGGAGCAGGTCGTGAAGGCGCTGGCCGAGCCACCCGAGGCGCTCGAGTCGATGGCGACGTGGTTGGCGGAGCGGCGCGCATTCGACCCGGCGACGTGGGACGCCGACCAGGAGCGTGCGGCGC
>JAKAMV010000298.1 GCA_021812735.1 Chloroflexota bacterium
TCGCCCGCGGCGGCCGCGTCGAGGCGCTCCTGCGTCAGGACCGCGCCCTGGGTGGGCAGGTCGTCGACCAGCGGCTGGCCGCCGTGCGCCTGGTTGTGGACGCTCGCGCGCCGGTACAACGACGAGCGCTGCCAGAAGCGCTTCGCGGCGGCGTCGGCCTGCGTGGCCTCGAGGCCCGCGGCGCTCGCCTCCCAGGGGGCCGCAGCGGCGTCCTGGGGGTGGTCCGACGCCAGGTGCGCCCGGTTGAACGCCTCGGTCGCCGGCCACACCGCCTTGGTGCCGAAGCCCAGCGCCTCGCGCTGGTACGGCGTCAGGCGCTCGGCGCCGCCGGTGCCGGAGAACAGCGTGAGGATCGTGACGTTCTGGCCCAGCTCCCGCAGGCTGGCGATGAGCCCGCCGCAGCTGAGCGCGGCGTCGTCCGGGTGCGGTGCGACGAAGACGTGGGTCATGGCCCGCGAGTATAACCGGGCAGGGTGCGGCTCACGGCGCCCGGGCCTACGCGCCGAGCCGCAGCACCCCCGCCAGCACGCCGTAGCCGCAGAGGGCCACGCTCAGCGCGATCAGCCCCTGCTCGAGCCGGCCGAAGCGGCGGCGCACTGCCATCGCCACCAGCACCAGCAGGAACGGCGTCGCGTCGAGGAAGTAGCGGTAGCCGTACGTCTCCCAGCCCGCGCCCCCGTAGTACGCCAGGAGTGCCGCGGTCACGAGCAGGGCGGCGGCCGCCATCACCTGCGCGGTCCGCTGCCGCCACGGCGCCCCGACCCCCACCAGCAGCGCGGGCGTCGTGAGCAGGATCGACTGCCCCCAGTCCGAGGGCACCAGCCACGGGAACGACGCGCGGACCCCGAAGCCGGCGCCGAGCAGCGTGGCGAGGTTTGGCCCGACGTGCGCCAGGCTGAACACCCCCTCGCGCCGCAGCGCCGCGAGGGTGGCGTTGTCCAGCTGGGCGATCGCGTAGCCGCTCTCGAGCGGCGAGCCGAAGCGGAGAAGGTTCCAGACGCCCATCGCGGCCAGTCCCGCCGCCAGCGGCACCGCGAGGCCCGCCGCCGCGCTGACCCTCGAGCGCGCCTCCCACACCATCCAGAGGCCCATCGGCACCGCGGCCAGCAGGACCGTCGGCCGGGCGAGGACGGCCAGCGCGAGCGCCCCGCCCACCACGGGCGCGCGGCGTCGGCCCTGCCACTCGATGAGCGCCACGGTGGTGGCCGCCATCGCCTCGGCGTGCTCGAGGTAGTACATGTCGCCGCGCACGCTGAGCGGGAAAACCAGGGTGCCGAAGGCCACCAGCACCGCGAACCAGCGGCGGCGCGACCCGGCCAGGCCGTACGCGCTCGCGAGCGGCCAGCCCAGCGAGGCGGCCAGGACGCCGAACGCCAGCGACACGATCCACTGGCTCGGGGCGTACAGCGCCTCGAACGGCACGAACGCCAGGTACGGCAGGACCGGCCCCAGGCCGATCACGTGGAAGGTGGCGCCGCCCCGCGTCACCGTGTCGTTGGCACCCGGCGCGAAGCCGATCGACGGCGTGCCGGCGCGCAGCAGGTTGGCCGCAGTGGACATCGCAGCGTCGACGTGCGGCGGGGTCCCCCACGCCGTGGCCACTGTGGCCAGCGCGTACACGCCCGCGACCAGCGCCGCCCAGCCGAGCAGCGGCCAGGCGGCGAGCGGGCGGTCGCGTCTCAAGGCAGGCACCTGCGCCCGCGAGCGGAGGACGCTGCCGGCTGAGCCCTGGCCCCCGGCGGCCGGGTCAGCTCGCAGACGGCGAAGGCGCGCTCGATGCCCGGGCGGACGGCGAAGGCGCGGCCGCTGACGGCGACGGCGACGCCCCAGCCGAGGACGAGGCGCCCGCGCTGGCGGACGGCGCGCCCGAGGACGACGGGCCCGCGGACGATGATGGGACCGAGCTGGGCGCGACCGACGACGGGGACAGCGACGGCGACGCCGTCACCGCCGGCGTGGGCGTGGCGAACAGGCCCCCGACGAAGCCCGAGTGGCCCAGGAAGATGGCGTTCAGGAAGATCAGGGCAAACACCGCCACGACGGCGATCACGAACCAGCCGGAGAAGCGGTCGTCCACCTTGACCGCGCGCTCGGACGCCGTGAGCGGCGCGGCCACGGTCCTGGGCTGACCCCGGAGGCGTCGCCCGGCGGCCGCCGGGACGGCCGTGGCGGCATGGGACGGCGAGCTGGGCGCGACGACCGCGTCCTCGTCGTCAACGTCCTCGTCCTCGAACTCGTCCTCGTCCTCGAGCTCCTCGTCGTCAACGCCGCCGTCGGCGCCCTCGGCGGCCGCGGCGTCGCGCTCTTTGTCGGTCATCGGGGTGGTCGGTCTCCTGTTCGCGGGCGGCGCGTCAGCCGCGACTCGCGCGGCCGACAGTGTACCGAAGCTCGGCGGCGATGCGGACGTCGGATCGGGTCACGCCTCCCGGACGGCCCGCACGAACAGGCTGCCGAGGCCCGCCGCGATCGAGAGCACGCCTCCCATCGCGATCACCGGGCCGGCGCCCAGCGGGCCCATGAGCACGCCGCCGAGGCCCATCGCCACCGACATCCCGCCGAACACGAGCGCGAACCGGAAGCTCACCACGCGGCCGATGAGCCCCGGCGGCGTCCGCTCCTGGAACATGGTCTGGCTGGGGATGACGAACGCCATGTTGGCCACGCCGACGCCGAACAGCAGCGCCAGCACCAGCGGGATCGCATGCGCGAAGCCGACCAGCACCAGCAGCGCGCCGAACGCCGCGTAGGCGAGGGCGACCGTGAGGCCCTTCCTCGCGCGCCCGGCGACCAGCCCCAGCGCGAACCCGCCCACCAGGTTGCCCAGACCGATCGAGGCCTCCATGAACGCGTACGTGCCGCGGTACTCGTCGCCCCCGCCGGGAGTGATGGCAGCGGCCAGGATCAGCGAGGCCACGGTGAGGAACCCGATGGCGAACTGGCCGGCGGTGCCCTGGAGCGTGTTGGCGAGGAGCACCGTCTCGTGGCGCAGGAACGACCAGCCCTCGCGCAGGTCCTCGAGGACCGTCGTGGGGGTGGGCGGCGCCTCGTCGAGCGCCTGATCCTGATCCTCGCCGCCCGCGATCCCGGAGGCGGTCGCCGCCTGGCCAGGTGCGCCCGTCACTTCGGCGCCGATCATCTCGACCCGGGCCCGGCGAAGCACCGGCGGCACGATCATCGTGGCCAGCAGCGCGGCCGAGGCGAGGTAGGTGGCGGCGTCGAACCAGAACGCCAGCGGCAGCGACGCCGCCAGGAAGACCACGAACAGGCCGGCCAGCGGGTAGTTCACCACGTCGGCCAGCGTCTCGCCCACCCACATCGCGGAGTTCGCTGCGAGCAGGTCCTCCTCGGTCACGATCCGCGGCAGGACGGCCTGGCGGGCCGGCCGGAAGAAGATCGACACGGTGGTCACCAGGAACACCAGCGGATAGGCCAGCCACACGTTGATCAGCACGGCCACCGGGATCAGCAGCACGAGCGCCGCCCGCAGGATGTCCGACACCACCAGTGTCAGCTTCTGGTCCCAGCGGTCCACGTACACGCCCGCGAACGGCGAGAACAGCAGGTTGGGGACGGTGCCCACCAGGAACGTCAGGGCCACTGCCAGCGGCGAGTCGGTGACCTCGTAGACGAAGGCACCGAGCGCGATCTGGTTCACCCGGTCACCGAACAGGCTGATCACCTGGCCCACCCACAGCGCCGAGAACGTGCCGTTGAGCGCCAGGCGCACGTACGGGTGGTTGCGGGCGCGCTCGAGGACCGCCGGTCGCGGCCTCGGGAGGGGGATCGCCCCCGTGCCGGCGCCCAGCAACCCGGCGGCCTCGGTCGAGGATGCCCCCGGCGCCAGCGTGCTCGACGACGGTCCCGCGAGGCCGATGCCGCCGCTGCCCAGCAGCCTCGGCCGCTCGAGCGCGGCGGTGGCAGTGAGGGCAGGGGAGAGGCCCGACTCCGGCCAGATCGGGAAGCCGTCCTCGTCCACGTCGATGCCCGGGCGAGGGGCGCGGGTGCCCGCGATCCGCGCGATCCGCGCGTCGATCAGCGCCTGCTGGATCTCTGCGGGGGCGCGCAGCAGCGTGGCGAAGAGGAAGATCGCCAGGCCCGCGGACAGGAACAGATCGCCCACCGACGCCACGTTCTGCAGCGGCCAGACGGGGATCGGGACCACGTCCGACAGCGGGCCGAGGTGGCTGAAGAAGCCTGCCGCGGTGCCCTGGTCGAGGAGCAGGTGGAGCGGCGAGTCGAGGCGGGTGGGCAGCCCCGACGCCTGGAGGGCGGGCAGCCAGACCGGCATGTAGCCCTGGTTCCAGGCGATGACGATCGCGTTGGAGGCGGTGCCGACCAGAGCCAGTGCCAGACCTGGGTAGCCGCGGTTGTGCCAGAGGGTGAACAGGATCAGGCCGTACGCCACGTCGAGCAGCGGCAGGCGGAGCGCATTCGCCGCGCCCACGTGGGCGGAGATCAGGATCTCGGTGCCGAAACGGAGGACGACCGCCAGGAACAGCAGCCAGAGGTAGCGAAGGCGGACCTCGGCCAGGCGCTCCAGGCGACCCCCGAGCAGCAGCCCCAGGATCAGGCCGAGTGCGATACCGCCGATCAGCATCGAGAGATTGTGGGGCTCGGGCGGGGGTGCGCGCTCGCCCCGACGTCAGGCCGACGGAGCGGTGGACTGGCCGGCCGAGCCCGTCGCGTGGCCCGCGGACGGGTTGAAGAGGACCGCGGACGCGGTGGACGAGCCCGCCGGGGCCCCGCCCGCCGGTGCCCCGCCCGCAACCTGTGCCGCGTGCTGCGCGATCAGCGGGATGGCCCGCGGCGGTGTCGGGCGGCCGGGATCGGGCACGCCCTCGGCCCACTTCGTCTTCACGAACGCGTCCACGATGCGCGGGTCGAACTGGATGCCGGCGAACTTGCGCAGCTCGCCCAGCGCCTGCTCCGCGGTGAGCGGAACCATCCGGTACGGCCGCGAGGCGGTCATGGCCTCGAAGGCGTCGGCCACGTGGAGGATGCGTGCCAGCAGCGGGATCTCGTCGCCGATCAGCCGGTCCGGGTAGCCCGAGCCGTTGTACCACTCGTGGTGGTTGCGGATGATCGGGAGCTCCCGCGACAGCCGTGTGACGGGGGCGATGATCTCGGCGCCGAGGACCGGGTGCGAGTTCATCGCCATCCGCTCCTCCTTGTTGAGCCGCTCCTGCTTCAGCAGCACCGCATCCGGCACCCCGATCTTCCCCACGTCATGCAGAAGGCCACCCCACTCGAGCGCCTCAAGATCCGCATCACCCAGGTGCATCTCCCGCCCGATGTCACCTGCGATCTTCTTGACGTTCCATGAGTGCTTGCTCGTGAATGGATCGCGCTTGTCCACCGCGCCGGCGAGAGCCGTAATCGTCTGAGTGAACATCTCACGGATCTCGGTGTAGTCCTGGTAGGACCGTCGAGTCGTGTAGAGGGGGATGGCAAAGAGCAGGCTCGCCCACCAGACCAGTCTGTACATCTCCGCCATCAGCCAACCGATCGGTGCCAGCCCGACGAAGTTGAAGGCCGAGCCCCGAAGGTCTCCGACCAGCACATCGCGCACTCGCTGCTCGGTCCGAAGGGCAGCCAGGCCAGACGCCAGCGCGATATTGCAGGCGGAGAAGACCAGCGCGCCAACCATGACCACCGCGAAGGCCAGAAACCCTGCTGAGCCCGGCTCACTGGGACCAGCGATCCCCATCACCAAGCCTGCGGCGATCGCCGGGAGAACGAATCCAGCATGATTTGCGAGGGTTCCATACCAAGGGATCCGGCCTCTCAGCTCGCGCATCTCTGTGACGCCGACCAGTGACACCCATGCCCCTGCGGCTGGACCTCCGAGCACAGTGGCCGCGATGATTGGGGCGGTGTTCACGGAGACCAGGATGCCTCGCGGCATCTGCACGGGCAGCGCGGATGCCCCCAGCGTCAGCGCGCACCAGAACACGAGGCCAGCGTACGGCGCCGGGCTGCCACCAAGAAGATCGGCGCCGACCCCCAGTTCGGATCTGACGGGAAAGAAATAGGTCGTGACGATGAGCGCAATCACGCTCATCGTCACGACCGCTGCGATGTAGAGCTTCAGGCTTCGCGTCATCTGACCTCAGCGCGCCCGGGTACTCCGGACTACCGGGTACTCCGGACTACCGGGTGCTCCAGACTCTATCCTCTCCTCGCTCGTGCGAGAAGAGGACCATCTGCTGGATGACGTGTCGCCTAGAAACCCCTAAGGGATGCTCCTCCGGCGAGTGCCAATGCGGCAACTGCACCCAG
The DNA here is from genome assembly GCA_021812735.1 of Chloroflexota bacterium. The sequence goes on from JAKAMV010000298.1 coordinate 6,280, forward strand.
AGCAGCAGCCAGGCGCACGAGTCGATCCTTCATCGGTCGATCCTCGGCCCTGGCCTACCAGCCCTTAGCGCCCTTGGACGGTGCCACGCTCGTACCTCCTCGCGGCCTCCGTGTCCCGATGTGCCCGAGAACACGAAAACCGACCTGACTCGAAAGTCGGTCGGTTGCACTACTCGCTCCGCCTCCACCCTAAGTGCCCAATTCAGGTGGGGGCATCAGCGCGTCCGAGCGTTTCCCTTGACTGCCCAGTACTGAAGTACTAGTGCGGGCCGGACTATAGGAGCGCCGGACTGAACCGGTCAATACGCAACCCTACCTATGTCGACCAAGGCGGCGGGGCAGATCTCGGGTCCAACGGGGCGCTAGACATCTCGAAGACGGTTTCTTGCGGCGCGTGAGTCAAGTTTCATGAGGCGAGTTTGGCGTCTGCGGTCCAGGTGGCGAGCGCGCGCTCGAACTGCTCGAGCGGTCGCCGGAGGCGGGTGTCAGCGGTCGGCCCCGGGTCGAGGAGCTGGGCGAAGCCTGGCCGGATGAGGCGGGCATAGGCGCGGGTGAAGAAGAGGGCTGCCCGAAAGCCGAGCTCGGTCACCCGGTAGCGGTGAGATCTGGGAATGCGCTCGATGAGGCCGTGGAGCCGGAGCCTGCGCAGCTCGTAGCTCAGGCGACCCTGATGGAGCTCCTCGGGCGGAAGCCCGAGCAGGGGGGCCAGATGCTGGCGCAGCTCGTCGGCCCGGAAGCCCGCCGGTTGCAGCCGGAAGACGACGAGCGCCCCCAGGACGGCCTGCGCCCGCCGGTCGGCGAAGCGCAGCGCGGAGGCGCGCTGGCCGGCGACGAGGGCGGGCTCGGTGAGGCTCGCGAACGTCGTCTCGCCGAGGGCCGGGTCGTGGCTGATTCGTTGGACGTCCAGCAGACGTCGATTGGCCTGTGCGCCGACCACCCGCAGAGCGGGCAGGTTGACCAGCCGTTTGCCGATCCCAAAGTCGCGGGCGTTGTTGATGACCGTCTCGGTCCGCAGGGCTCGCCCCTCCTTGTGGTACTGCTTGATCCGGCTGCTCTTGTAGTCGACGTACAGGTGGGGCACGACCCCGGCGGTGATGACCCTCGTCCGGAACGGGCCCGGCGTCCGGCGGTTGACCCGGCGGTTGAAGATGAGCGCCACCTGGTCGGGCCGCCCGAGGTCGAGGTTCTCCCGGATCACCTCCTCGAAGAAGACCCGCCCGGTCTGCGGCCGGTCGAACACCTGGGTCAGGCTGACCTCGGCCTGGAGGACGGAGAGCTCGTAGCGGTAGCCGGCTGCCCGGTCGGCCGCCGTGAACGGGTTGGGCAGGCGGGCCAGCCACTTGTGCAGGAGCGCCTCGACCCGAGCCGGAGTCAGGCCATCGCAGATCGCCTGGAGCCGGGCCGGATCGGCGCACCAGGCGAAGCCGTTGTCGAGCGGTTCATAGGTGATCCCCTCCTTGGCCAGCTGGCGCTTGGCCCACTCGTGGCCGTTGAGGCACAGCCGCCCGGTGTACGGGAAGTACGAGCTGAACTTGAGGAAGAACGGTCCGAAGTCGGCGTCGACCGCGTACACGTAGAACTGGTTGACGATCGCGGTCGAGGGCACGATCCAGGCGTACGGCCGGCCGGTCGCCTTGTTCCGTCGCTTCTCGGTCCGGAACACGGTGGTCTTCTCCTGGGCCCGGCCGACGAACAGGACGCCCTCGTCGCCGCTGAACCGGGCCAGATGCTCGCGGGCGATGTCGTCCTTGCGCTCGCCCCGCTTGAAGTCGACGAGCGGCACGCCCTCCCGCTCGGCGAACGCCTTGATCGCGGCGACGAAGGCCGCGCTGATCGGGGCCATGAGGGCCGAGCTGGCGATCGGCTGGCCGCGGTGGTCGCGGAAGAAGCGGAGGACGCCCGGCACCCGCTGGAGGGTAGGCACGTAGACGTTGAGGTAGAGCCGGCCGAGGCATTCCACCTCCAACGTCACGTGCTCACGGAGGATCGTCGCCACGGACTGCGGTACGCTCATCGTCGGCTCCGGCTTGACGGGGGTCCCTCGTGGACCACTGACCGCTTGACGGTCCCATTGCCCAGCCCTCGTGGCTGCGGCCTCCTCCCGCAGCCGGAGCCTACCCGTCAGAGGCCACGCCATGAACACGCCTCGTCGGTCTGAGGCGAAGCCTCGCTAGCCCGAACTTCCAGCCCTGATCCGGCCGCGTCCGGCCCGGCGCACGTTCAGATCTGCCCGTTGATGGGCGGTGTAGCACGCTGAGTTGTAGACAGTAATAGTATTGACTTCTGCGCCACGGTGTGCATACTGGGCGCATGACCAGGGCGCGATCCGGCGCGATGCACGTAGTCAAGGTGGTGAGCCGCCAGCGGGGCCGCGAGTACACCAGCGTCCTGCTGCGCAACTCGTATCGCGAGGGCGGCAAGGTCCGCAAGCAGACGCTCGCCAACCTGTCCCATCTGCCCGAGCCCTTGATCGAGCTCATCCGGGGCTGGCTGAAGGGCGAGCGCTACCTCGCCGCCTCTGACGCCGTGCGGATCGTGCGGAGCAGCCCCCACGGCCACGTGGCCGCGGTGCTCGGCATGGCCCGCGCGCTCGGGCTCGAGACGCTCCTCGACCGGCGCCCATCGCGGGAGCGGAACCTCGCGCTGGCCATGCTGGTGGCCCGCCTCCTACACCCCTGCTCCAAGCTCGCGGTGGCGCGCACGCTGGGAGTGAGCACGCTCGGCGCGCTGCTCGAGGTCGCCGATGCGACGGAGGACGAGCTGTATGGCGCACTCGACTGGCTCCTCGCGCGGCAGCCCCGCGTCGAGCGGGCCCTCGCCGCCCGCCATCTCGGCTCGGGCAGCCTCGTCCTCTACGACGTCAGCTCCACCTACGTCGAGGGCACCTGCTGCCCGCTCGCCGCCTACGGCCACTCCCGCGACCACCGCCCCGACCGGCGGCAGATCGTCTTCGGCCTGGTGGCCGACGAGGCCGGCTGCCCGGTCGCGGTCGAGGCGTTCAGTGGCAACACCGCCGATCCGGCCACCCTCGAGGCCCAGCTCACCAAGGTGCGCGAGCGCTTCGGCCTCACCGACCTCGTCCTCGTGGGCGACCGGGGGATGCTGACCAGCGCCCGGATCGCGCGCCTGCGCGAGGCCGGTGGGGTCGGCTGGGTGAGCTGCCTGCGGGCCCCGGCGATCCGCGCGCTGGTCGAGGCGGGCGACCTGCAACTCGGGCTCTTCGACGAGCGCGACCTGGCCGAGATCACGAGCCCCGACTACCCCGGCGAGCGCCTGGTGGTCTGCCGCAACGGGCTCCTGGCCGCCGAACGATCGCGCAAGCGCGAGGCGCTCCTGGCGGCCACCGAGGACGCGCTCGCGCGGGTGGCCGCCATGGTCGAACGGGGCAGCCTGCGGAGCGCGGCCGCCATCGGGCTGCGCGCCGGGCGGGTGGTCGATGCGAAGAAGATGGCCAAGCACTTCGAGCTCGACATCGCCGAGCGTCACTTCGCCTATCGCCGCCGGAGCGACGCGATCGCCGCCGAGGCGGCGCTCGATGGGCTCTACGTGGTCCGCACGTCGGTCCCGGCGGGCCGGCTCGACGCGCCGGCCGTGGTCGAGACCTACAAGCGCCTCTCCGCGGTCG
>JAKAMV010000299.1 GCA_021812735.1 Chloroflexota bacterium
GTCACGCCGGTCCGGACGTCGATCCGCTCCCGGGGCACCAGGATGTGGCTGCCGCGGGACGGCAGCACGTTGAACGTCTCCTTCGCCGACCCGAACGGCCGGTCGGGCTTCGAGCCCCAGACGCCCGTGGCGTCGAGAACGGTCGCGGCACGCACGTCCAGCTCGGCGCCCGTGAGCTCATCGCGCACGGTGGCGCCGGCAACTCGATCGCCGTCGCGAAGGGCCCTCAGCGCCCGGACGCGGGTGACCGCCAGGCCGCCCTCGCGGATCGCGGTCCGCAGCACCGCCAGCGTGTACCGGGCGTCGTCCTCCATGCCGTCGCTGTACAGCATCGCGCCCTGCAGGCCCTCACGACGGAGGGCGGGCGCCAGCTCCACGGCGCCGTCCGCGGAGAGGTGGTGGTGGCGGCCCCCCTTCTTCGCCGAGCCGAGCAGGTCGTACAGCACCATGCCCGACTGGTAGAAGGAGCGCGTCACGACCGGATGGCCGTACAGCGGGAACAGGAACCTCTCCAGCCGCACGAGGTGGGGGGCGAGCTCCAGCAGCCGGGCGCGCTCGTGGAGCGCCTCGCGGACGAGCCCGACGTGGAACTGCTCGAGGTAGCGGAGGCCGCCGTGGATGAGCCGCGACGACCGCGACGAGGTGCCCACGGCGACGTCGTCCTGCTCGACCAGCGCGGCGCGCAGTCCGCGGCTGGCGGCGTCGAGGAGCGCCCCGCAGCCGACGATGCCGCCGCCGACGATCAAGACGTCCCAGGTCTCGCGCGCCAGCCGCTCCAGCTCGACACCGCGTGCGGCCAGCGGCGGGCGGGACGCGGGATGCGGATGGTCAATCACAGACGGGCCTCATTGGCTTGGCGCACGCAGGATGCGCCACAGGACGAACGCCGTGCCGAGGACGAGCACGACGATCGCGGCGGGGGTGTGGACGACCACGTCCTGCAGTCTCGGGGGGAGGATGCCGGTGATCGCGTCGGCGGCGAGGACGAGGGCGACCACGACCGCCGCGACGAGGAGGACCTCGCGGATGCCGGGCTGGCGTGCCGGGCGGGAGGGAGAGCTATCGGGCGCAGGCATCCTCGTCAGCCCCGGTCCGCCTCGAGCGGGATGCCGATCGGCGCGACGAGCACGCGGCCCGCGAGCTTGCGGCCGATTCGGGTTCGCAGACCCAGCTTCGGGCGGTGGAAGGTCACCGTCAGGTCGGCGCGGACCACGGGCTCAGACGGGTCGCCGGACGTCAGGTCCACAGCGGTGGGAGTGTCGACGGCAAGGACCGGGGTGCCGGACTCGCGGGCGCGCTGGATCACCTCGACCGCGGTCCGGACGGGCTCGCGCAGGCGGCCGCGCACGCCGGTGCCGAGCAGGGCGTCGACGATGATCCCCGCCTTCTCGATCCCGTGACCCAGCATCGCCACGTCGCGCGCCACGGGGGCATGGACGCAGGTGACGCCCGGGAGGCCGTCCAGCCGCTTCCAGTTCCTGGCCGCGTCCGGCGTGCCCGGCCGCTCGTCGCCCGACACGAGCACCGCGATCACCGGCACGCCCCAGCCGGCCAGTCGGCGCGCGGCCACGAAGCCATCCCCGCCGTTGTTGCCCGGTCCGCCGAGCACGAGGACGGGCCGTCCCGCGCGCTCGTTGTGGGCCAGCAGGGCGCGGGCGGCGGCCGCGACGGCCGTTCCCGCGTGCTCCATCAGCGTCGCGCCGGGGATCCCCTGCGCCTGGGCCTTGCGGTCCGCCCCGGTCATCGCCTCCGCTGAGATGGCCCCGCGCGCGGCCGCCTCGGCCCAGCGCAGCTCGAGCTCGTCGAGCGAGAGCGCACTGAGCATGGGGTCGTCGCCGGGCAGGGGCGCGGTCTGGGAGAGCACGTCCGACAGGGTACCGTGCCGGCCCCTCGAGGACGCGGGCCGGGGGCCATCAGGCGCCGGGCTGCCGCTCCAGCTCAGTCGGGACGTCCTCCACCGGCGATCCTGCCGAACGTCCCGGCGCCGTGGTCGGCAGCCGCGCCTCGATCCGGCCGCCGACCTCACGGGCCTCCAGCAGCCCCTCGACCTCGAGGGCCAGCACCGCCTGGCGGACCGCGGCGGCGCGGTGGACGCCGATCGACGCCCCGAAGGGCACCCACTCGTCCCCGTCCGCGCCGCGGGCCTGCTCGAGCACCCGGCCCCGGAGCCAGCGCGCGGTGGAGGCGAAGGCCGGAGACGGCGTCCGGCGCCGCGGCCCGCGGCCGCCCTCCTCCGAGCGCTGGCCCGACGCGTACCGGCACCACGGCGCCGCTGGGCATGCGGGGCAGCTCGGGCCGCGGGGCGAGCACAGGAGCGCGCCGACGTCCATGAGCGCGTGCGCCCAGGCGGCGGCGCGTCCAGGCGGCACCACGGCGTCGGCAAGCGCCTGGAGACGCTGCGGCGCGAGCGCGTCCCGGCTGCCCGCCGCGATCCGGCCGAGGACGCGGCGCGTGTTGGTGTCGACGGCCCCGACCGGCCGTCCGAACGCGATCGCCGCCACCGCCCGCGCCGTGTACGGCCCCACGCCCGGGAGGCGCTCGAGCGCCTCGACGGCGTCGGGCACGAGGCCGCCGTGGTCGGCCACGATGGCCCGGGCTGCGCGGTGCAGGGCGACCGCCCGCCGGTTGTAGCCGAGGCCCGACCACGCCCGCACCACCTCGGCGATCGGCGCCGCCGCCAGGTCGGATGCGGTGGGCCAGCGCGCCGTCCACGACGTCCACGCCTCGGCGGCCCGGGCGGCCTGCGTCTGCTGGGCCATCACCTCGGCGACCAGCACCGCGTACGGGTCGCCCGTCGCGCGGAAGGCCAGCGGGCGTCCCGCCGCGGCGTACCAGCGGAGGATCGCTGCACGCGCGTCGGGCGGCACGAGGGCGTCGGGGTCGGAGCTGGCGGACACCGCCGTAGCGTAGGGCGGGCAGCCGATGGCCACTCGGCGACCCGGATCGCCGACTCAGGCGATACTGGGCGGGTACCCCACCCGCACAGGACCTTGTGGACCCGCGTGACGCTCGGCGCCGACATCGGGATCTTCATCGTGTCGCTCCTCGCCGGCGTGATCGGCGCCCTTGCCGGCGTCGGCGGCGGCATCCTGGTCGTGCCGTCGCTCACCATCCTGTTCGGCGTCGACATCCGACTCGCCATCGGCGCGTCGATCGTGAGCGTCATCGCCACCAGCTCGGGGGCGGCCGCCGCGTACGTGCGCGACGGCATGACCGACATGCGGGTGGGCATGTTCCTCGAGCTCGCGACCACCACGGGCGCGGTCGCCGGGGCGCTGCTCGCGGCGGTGGTGGCGCCAGCGGCGCTGTACGTCCTGCTGGGCGTGGTGCTGCTGTTCTCGGCCGTGCAGCAGGTCCTCCGCCTGGGCGAGGAGCTGCCGCCCGTGGCCGAGGCGACATCGATCGCGGCCCGGATGCGCCTGGCGGGAGCCTACCCCGACGCCAGGCTCGGCCGGGACGTCCCCTACGCCGCCCAGCGCGTGCCGCTGGGCTTCGCGCTGATGGCCGGCGCCGGCGTCGTGTCGGGCCTGCTGGGCATCGGCTCGGGGGCGCTCAAGGTCCTCGCCATGGACGGGGCGATGCGCCTGCCGATGAAGGTGAGCTCGGCGACGAGCAACTTCATGATCGGCGTGACGGCGGCGGCGTCGGCCGGGATCTACCTCGGCCGGGGCGACGTCGACCCCACGCTCGCGGCGCCTGTCGCCCTCGGCGTCCTGGCTGGCGCGACGCTCGGGGCCCGCGTCCTGCCCAGGCTCTCGAACCGGTCGGTCCGCCTGGTGTTCCTGCCCGTGCTGGTGGCCGTCGGCATCGAGACGCTGCTCAAGGGGCTGGGGGCGGGCCTGTGACCGCCGAGCGCTTCCGCGTCCTCGTGTCGGGCGTCCTGATCGTGGGCGTGGTGACCGCGGCGGTGCTGATCGGCCTGGGGGCCGTCAGCGCTCTGGTCGTGGGCTGGGGCGGGTCGCTGTCGGGCGTGTCGCCGGACGGCGAGGCGGTGACGGCGTTCTCGGCGATGGGCACCAACCTGGCCGCCCTCCGGCCCGTCGGCTTCGCCCAGCTGGGCCTCGTCGTGCTGCTCGCCACGCCCGTGGCGCGGGTCGCCGCCTCGGTGCTGGCCTTCATCCTCGAGGGCGACCGCCTCTACACGGCGATCACGCTGGCGGTCCTGCTGGTGCTGCTCACCAGCATCTTCGTGCTGCGCTGACGCCTAGCTCCGACGGGCCACCACCACCGTGTCGGTGGACACCACCCCCTCGCCGAGATCGTTCTCGACGCGGCGCGACTGCTCCAGCACCAGGCCGGGCAGGTCTGCTGCGACCTCGTCGGGGGTGTAGAGCAACGCCGGGTCCTTGGGGCCGCGCACGTCACGGCCGATGTCGAGGCGGTCATGACCCACCACGAGGAGGCGCCCGCCAAGCGCCAGGGCATCGGCCGCCTTCGCGAACACCGCCCGCCGCTCCGGCGGCGGCAGGTGGAGGAACATCACGGTCACGAGGTCGGCGGAGCGGGCCGCGGGCGTCCACTCGAGCAGGTCGGCGTGGAGCCAGGTGATGTCGACGCCCTCCCGGGCGGCCCACGCGCGAGCCCGGTCGAGGGCGACGCCGGAGAAGTCGACGCCCGTGGTCGTCCAGCCATGCGCCGCCAGCCAGATCGCGTGGCGTCCATCGCCGGCCGCGAGGTCGAGGGCACGGCCCGGGGCGAGACCGGTCGCGAGGTCGACGAGCGTGCGGTCGGGCGCGCGCGACTCGATGGCCTGGCGCGCTGCATGGCGCTCGTCCCACAGCTCGCGGCGCGACTTCTCGGGCCCGTCCGTCATGCAGGTGCCTCCTCGTTCTCGAGCGACGCTAGCCGGTCGCGGATCCGCCGCGCCATGGCGTCCGTCACGACGGAGTCGGGGTCCCGGAGCCCGCCCAGCGTGGCGCGAACACCGACGAGGCTCGCGTACAGCGGCGGACAGGTGGGGCAGGTCTCGAGGTGCGCCTCGACCGCCGCCCTGGTGGCCCCGTCGAGTTCCCCGTCAAGGTACCCCGAGACATGCCGCCGGGCCCGCCAGCAGCGCAGCGGCTGCGCCTCGCTCGCGCGTCGCCGCGCGTCGTCCTCGGCCAGCGCGCTGACCAGCATCATCCGGCCCCTCCTGAGGCGCTGCTTGGTGGCCGGCAGCCCGGCCCCCGTCGCCGCGGCGATCTCGGCCGCGGTCCAGCCAAGGGCGTCATGGAGCAGCACCGCGACGCGGTAGACGGCCGGAAGGCGCGTCAGGGCGTCCTCGAGCTCCTCCCGCAGCTCGGCGCGCTCGAGAACCCGCTCCGGCGCCACGGACCAGTGGTCGTCATGCCAGTCGGCCTCGACGGCGTCGATGTCCAGCTCGTGGTGGTGGACGCGCGAGCGGTCGATGACCCGGTTGACGAGCGCCCGCCGGAGCCAGGCCGACAGTGCGCTCGGGTCGTGCAGCTGGTCGCGGCGACGCCATGCGCCCACGATGGTCTCCTGGGCGCAGTCCTCGGCGAGATCGGCGTCCCGCAGCAGGCGCGCCGCGAGGTGGACGAGCCGCGGCAGCTCGGCCATGAGCGCGTCGGCGAACCTGTCGCCGTGCGCCGCGGCCTCGTCCATCACGGGGCCCGTCAGCGCGTGGCCGACCGGGTGCTGATGCGGAAGATCGCGTAGATCGGGCAGAAGCCGACGACGGCCGTCAGGGTCAGGATCGCGGCCAGCACCCACGCGGCGATGGCCAGCGCGCCGCTCGCGACTCCGGTCACGGCGAGGCCCGCGAGGACGGCGGCGAGGGCGATCCGCGCGATGCGGTCGATGTTGTTGACGTTGAGGGTGAGGTTCACAGGAGGTGCTCCAAGCTGGCCGGGCCCGCCTGTCGGGGCCCGCTGTCCCGTTGACGAGATCGGCGCCCGAATGGATACATGCGCTAGAGGCCGGGCAGCCGGCGGAGGCGGCCAAGCTTGGTGAGCCTCGCGTAGGTGCCCCAGCCCCGCTTCATCCAGTGGCCGATGACCGGCAGCGGGACCACGACGTTGCGCTTCCTCCCGCGGTAGACGAGGGCGGCGCCGCTGCCGATGTCCATGAGACACACGATCGAGAGGTGGGCCCGGTAGCCCCTCCGCTCGGGGCGCCCCGCCTCCGCCGCGATGATGTTGGCCGCCGCGTTGCGGGCCATCAGCTCGGCGGTGTGGCCCTGCTTGGCGCGCCACTCCGGCCCCTCGATGGCCGCCACGTCGCCCGCGGCGTACACATCGCTCGTGCCCGCCACCAGCCCGTGGTCGTCGATCTCGACGAAGCCGGCGTCATTGAGCGGCAGGTCGGACGCCGCGAGGACGGGGTGGCCGGCCACGCCCGGGATGAACAGCACCAGGTCGGCATCGAGCCGCGAGCCGTCGACGAAGGCCACGCCGCGCTCGTCGAACCCGGCGATCGGCGTGCCGGTCCGGGACGGGATCCCCTTCTTGTCGAACATGGCGGCCATGAGGTCCAGGGCGCCGCGGCCCATCCTCGCACCGGGCTCGGCCATCGGCGCGAAGAAGGTGAGCGTGAAGCGGTCGCGGAGGTGCTTGCGCTCCAGGAGGTCGAGGATGTTGAAGAGCAGCTCGAAGGCCGGCCCGCCGCGCACGGCGGAGCGATCCTTCGGGTTGCCGCCGAAGCCCACCGCGATCGAGCCGTGGCCGCGGGCGACGAGGGCGTCGAGCCGGTCCCGGATGTCGATCGCCGCCTGCGGCGCGCCGCAGATCGAGAGCGTGTGCTCCACGCCCGAGGGCTTGAGCTTGCTGCCGCCCAGCGCGACGATCAGGTCGTCGTACTCGAGCTCGGCGCCGGCGAGGCGGACGCGGTGCTCCGCCGCACTGATCGACTCGACGCGGTCCACGACGAGCCGGAAGCCGCGCCTGGACGCGATGTCCCGGAGCGGGACGCGGGCCTGCTCGGGGGCGATGCCGCGGGTGGGGATCCAGATCGAGACGGGGTTGAGGTAGAGGAAGTCGCGATCCGAGACGAGCGTGACGTCGAAGCGTCCGGACTCCTGGAGCGCGGCGGCCGCCTCGACGCCGGCGAACCCGCCGCCGAGGACGAGGGCGCGCTTGCGGCTCGCGGCGGCGGGCTCGGACCGGGTCGTCACGTCAGGCCGCGGGGGCGTCCCGCAGGATCGCCAGCAGGTCGGTGCTCTCGATGATCAGGTGGTCCTTCTCGTCGAGCTTGACCTCGGTGCCGGTGTACTTGGGGAACAGCACGCGGTCGCCGACGGCGACCTTGATCACGTCGGTGTCGTCGCCGATCGCCACCACCTCGCCGCGCTGGGGCTTCTCCTTGGCCGTGTCGGGGATGACGAGGCCGGACGCCGTCCGGTTCTCCTGGGCGAGCACGAGGACGAGCACGCGGCTGCCGAGCGGCTGGATGGTCTCAGACACGGTGGGTCTCCTCGGGTCGGGGTTGAAGGGGTCAGGCGCGGGCGGAGGGGCTGGGCGCGGGGCGGTCAGTTGGACCGCAGGCCCAGCATCGCGTCGATGCGGGCCTGGTCGAAGCCGACGATCGGCCGGCCGTCGATCTCGATGACCGGCACCCCCATCTGGCCCGTTCGGCGGACCAGATCGCGGGCGGCGGCCGGGTCGCGGCTCACGTCCACGTCGCGGAACGGGACGCCCCGGCCGCGGAGGTACGTCTTCGCGCGGGTGCACCAGGGGCACGTGGGCGTCGAGAAGACGATCACCCTGTGCGGCCGAGAAGTGGACGGAGACGTGGGCATGGTCGTGTTCCCTGTCGCTAATTGCGTACTTGCGCAACTACTTGCGGAGCGTATCAGGGATTCCGCTGGTTGCGCAAGCCCGCAAGCGGGTCAGCCCACGGCGGGCAACTCCAGCCAGAAGGCCGCCCCGCCGCCGGCGCGGCGCTCGGCGCCGACGCGGCCCCCATGCGCCTCCACGACGGCCTTGGCGATGGCGAGGCCCAGACCGGACGTGCCGCTCGCGCGGTCGCGGGCCGCGTCGGCCTGGTAGAAGCGGTCGAACAGGTGCGGGAGGTCGTCGGCTGAGATGCCGGGCCCCTCGTCGAGCACGCTGAACCGGACCCGTCCCCCGCCGGCCTCGCGCCGCTCGGCACGCACCGCGACGCGGCTCCCGGCCGGCGCATACCGGAGCGCGTTGTCGAGGAGGGCCCCGAGCGCCTGTGCGACGCGATCCCTGTCGGCGCGGACGCGCTCTCCCGACTGCGTCTCGGCCGCCAGTGCCACGCCGAGCGCATCGGCCCGCGCGGCGAACGCGCGCACGGCGCTCCCCACCAGGTCGGCTGCCTGGACCTCCACCAGCGAGAGGGGCAGCGCCCCTGCCTCGGCCAGGCTGACCGTGCGCAGGTCGTCGACGACGCGGCCGAGCAGCCGCGCCTGGTCGCGGACGGTCGCCAGATGGCGGTCATCGTGCGGGTAGACGCCGTCGAGCACGGCCGCGACCGTCGCCTCGATCACCGCCAGCGGGGTCTTCATCTCGTGGGCGGCATCGGCGAAGAAGCGACGCCGCGATGCCTCGCTCCGCTCCAAGTCGGCCGCCATCGCGTCGAACGAGCGTCCAAGCGAGCCCAGCTCGTCGGAGCGGTTCGCGATCCCCGACCGGGTCGCCAAGTCGCCCCCCGCGACGCTGGCGGCGGCTTGTTCCAGCCGCACGAGGGGCCGCGCGATCCACCACGCGATCACGATGCCGACGAGCGATGCGACCGCCGCGGCAACAACCGCGACGACGACGATCGTGATCGTGGCCTCCTGCTGCGCCTGCGCAAGGTAGCTGCTGGCGGTCCCGGCCCCGGGCCCGGGTCCGCGGCCCGGCCCGACGCCACTGCCCGGGGCGCCATCGGCCGACTGCATCATCGCGAGGCCCCGGCCGACGATCGGCGGCGCGGCGATCGCCACGGCGGCTGCCGTCGCGACGGCCACGCCCGCGAACGCGAGCGCGAGCCGGACGGCGAGCCCGGGCCCCCGCCGCCCGCCGGCATTCACGATCGGGCCGCCCGGTAGCCGACGCCGCGGATCGTCTCCACGTACTCGAGGCCGCCGTCCCGCCCGCCGAGCTTGCGACGCAGGTTCTTGACGTGGGTGTCGATGGTCCGGTCGAAGGCGTCGAACGCCTCGCCGAACACGCGCTCGCCCAGCTGGGCCCGGGACAGCGTGACGCCGGGATGCTCGGCGAGCGCCAAGAGGAGGTCGAACTCGGCGCGCGTGAGACCCAGGTCCTGACCGCCCCGGCGCACCTCGCGGGCCGGCTCGTCGATCTCGAGGTCGAGGAAGCGGCGGGCCGCCGGCATCGCGGCCGGACCCGGGGCGGGCGCGGGCGGACCGCCCGATCGACGCAGGACCGCCCCCACGCGGGCGACGAGCTCGCGCGGCTCGAAGGGCTTGGTGACGTAGTCGTCGGCGCCGATCTCGAGGCCGGCCACGCGGTCGATCACGTCGTCGCGCGCCGTCAGCAGGATCACCGCCGAGCGGCGGCCGGCGGCGCGGAGCTCGCGGAGGACGTCGAAGCCGGAGCGCCCGGGGAGCATGACGTCGAGGACGATCAGGTCGGGCTCCACGTCGAGGGCCTTGGCGAGCGCGGCATCGCCGTCGGACGCGTACTGGACCTGGTGGCCCTCGCGCTCGAGGTACGACCCGACGACGTCGCGGATGTGGGGCTCGTCGTCGACGACCAGGATCGTGCTCATGACGGACATCCTAGGGCGGGCGGCCGCCGTCGACGTGGCGATCGCCCGCCCTGGAGCTGCTCCCAGTGTTCAGCTGGACGGTGCGGTGCTCGCAGCCGGGCAGGACCCGGCGGCGCCCGCTCCGCGCATCATCGCCCCACGGCCGCCGCCCAGCGCCGTGCCGCG
>JAKAMV010000300.1 GCA_021812735.1 Chloroflexota bacterium
GCGGCAGCCAGGCGGGGCCGGCCGCCGGGCGCCCGTCGCGCGAGAGCACGAGGAGCCCGACCCCGCCGCCGCTCGGCGCCCGGACGACCGGGAGGACGACGGTGCCGTCCGCGCCGACCGCGGGCGACACGGCCCGCGGCGGCGCACCCGCGGAGGGCGCGTACGGCAATGCGGCGATCGATGCCCGGAGCGCATACGGCCAGCCGGGCGCCGGGCGGCCGTCGGGCCCGAGCGCCACCACCTGCTCGGGCCCGCCGAGCGAGCCCGTCGTGGTGAACAGCGTGCCGTCGGCGGCGACCGCCGGCACACCCGCGGGCCCGTCGATCGTGACTGGCCAGCCGTCACGCGTCTGCCCGTCGGCCCCGAGCAGCGCGAACCGGGTCCGCACGATCTGCACCGCAATCCCGGACCCGGCTGACCGAGTGTCGAAGCCCCAGGCGTAGACGCCGTCGTCCGGGCCGAGCAGGAAGCCCTCGCCGCCGGCGATCCTGACCGGCCAGCCCGGCACCGCGGAGCCGTCGGGGCGCAGGGCGACGATCTCCGCGTCGCCGGGGCCGCCGCCCGGCCCGACCAGGCCGTACCAGGTCCCATCGGCCGCCACCGCGGCGCACGAGCCGCCGTCGAAGCAGGGCCAGCCACCCGGGAGCGCCACCGGCCAGCCGGGGGCAACCGACCCAGACGCGGTGAGCGAGACGACCTGCTGGCTGCCGTCGGGAAGCGCCTCGACGAACAGCGGGGCGCCGTCCGCGTTCAGAAGGAGCCCGCCGAATGGCACCGGGGCGTGGGCGCGGTACGGCCAGCCGTCCTTGACACGGCCCGATGGGTCGAGGGCGAACAGCTGCGCGTCATTGGTGTCGAACGACGCGCCGAACACGAAGACCGTGCCGTCGGCGGCCACGAGCGGCCGGCCGAAGGCGATGACGCCCGCAGGCGCGAAGGGCCAGCCGGGCACGGCCGCGCCCGACGCGTCAAAGGCATAGACCTTGGCCTGGCCGCCAGCGCCGTATGGCGCGGTCGCCACGTACGTTGCTCCATCCGGCCCTGTGGTCGCGGTCGACGTGCCGGGCGCATCGGGCACGAGGGCCGTCCAACTCGTCACGGGCGCCGCCGTAGCCGAGGGAGCGGGGGGCGACGTCGCGGAGGCGACGGGCGTGGGTGGAGCTGACGGTGGCGGCGCACTCGCCGCCTGCTGGCCCCGCTGACCTGCGACCAGCGCGAGGGAGGCGACAACGGCGACCACGACCGCCGCGGCGGCCAGGCCGCGCACGATCCTGAGGCCCAGCCGCCCGTCAGGCCGGCCGCGGCGTGCCACGTCGGCGGCGTGCACGCGGAGCGACGCCGGCGCCGACGCCGGTGCGTCCTCGCGGAGGAGGTCGCGGAGCTCGCGCTCCAGCCGCTCGTCGGACACCGTCATGCCTCCGTCCGCCCCGCGCGCTCGAGGACCGCTCGGAGCGCCTGCAGCCCGTAGTGAAGGCGCGATTTGACCGTGCCGGGTCGCTCGCCCACGCGGCGGGCGATCTCCTCGATCGGCAGGTCCTCCCAGTAGCGGAGGACGAGCACGGTCCGGTGGGCGACGTCGAGCTCGCGCAGTGCGGCCCGCAGCGCCTCGCGCTCCGGCAGCAGCGCGGCCTCGTCCGGCGCTGGATGCTCCGGGAGGACGGCCATGGTGATCGGCGCCAGGCGGCGCCGGCGGGCTACGTCCCGGCACGCGTTGGTCACGATCCGGCCGAACCAGCCGGCGAAGCGCGCCGGGTCGCGCAGCGAGTCCCGGCCGAGCCACGCCGACTCCAGGGCGTCGTGGACGGCGTCCTCGGCCTCGTCGCGGTCGCCCAGGATCAGGCAGGCGACCGCGAAGGCGTGGTCGAGCTCCTGCTCGGCCAGGCGGCCGAACGCCTCCGCCCGAGTCGTGCCCGCGTCCCGGCGCCCGGTCACCACGATCCCCTCGCTGCTCACGCCCAACGACGCCCCTTTCGCCAACCATGACGAACGAGGCCGATCGCCGGTTCAATCCTCGCGCGCCGGCCCGCAGGCGCAATGCCTGAAAGAACAGTGCGTGGCGGCCAAGCGCTACGCCAATGTCGCACCTCCCCGGGCGCTCGCACCCGGCAATCTCGCGGCCGCCCGCGACGTCGCGAACGTGAAGGGCTAGAGGGATGGGCGTTCCCGCCGCGGAACCGACGAGGGTGTGCTCGAGCGCGCCGTCTGATCGGACGACGAGCACGCGCTGGTTGGCGCTTGGCGCGTTGGTCGTGCCCTTGAGGATGATCAGCGCCTGACCGTCGGGCGACCACAGGCCTGAGGCGGTGTCCCCTGAGCCGACGGCGGTCGGCCGGGCCGTCGCCGGCTACGTGGTGAGGACCGTCTCGCCGCCCATGAGGTGGCGATCCACCCCTTCGGCCGCCATCCGCCCCTCGCGGATCGCCCACACCACGAGCGACTGCCCGCGCACGCAGTCCCCCGCCGCGAACACGCCGGGCACCGTGGTCATGCGGTCGGGTCCGGTGCGCAGGTTGCCGCGCGCGTCCAGCTCGCAGCCGAAGGCTCTCGGGAGTGCCGGCTCCGGGCCGAGGAAGCCCATCGCGAGCAGGACCAGGTCGGCCTCGATCAGCTGGGCCGTGCCCGGCACCTCGCGCAGCTCCGGCCGGCCCTCCGCCCCGGCGCTCCACGCGACGTCGACGATCTCGATGCCGGTGACGTGCTCGTTGCGGCCGAGGAACCGGCGGGCGGTGGTCTGGTACCGCCGGGGGTCCTCGCCCCACAGCGCGACCGCCTCCTCCTGGCCGTAGTCGAGCTTGTGCGTCCTGGGCCACTCGGGCCACGGATTGCCCGGCTGGCGCGTGTCGGGCGGCCGGGCCAGGATCTCCAGCTGGCGCACCGACGCCGCGCCCTGGCGGATGGCCGTGCCCACGCAGTCGGTGCCGGTGTCGCCGCCGCCGATCACCACCACGCGCTTCCCGGCAGCGTCGATCGGCGCCTCGGCCGACGCCCCCCCGTCGAGCAGGCGGCGCGTGTTCCCGCGCAGGTAGCTCATCGCGAAGTGGATGCCGCCGAGCTCCCGGCCCGGGATCGGCAGGTCGCGGGCCACGGTGGCGCCCGTCGCGATCACCACCGCGTCGTGGTCGGCCAGCAGCCGCTCGGCGCCCACGTCCGCACCCACGGTCACGCCGGTGACGAAGTGGACGCCCTCAGCCTCCATGAGCTCGACGCGCCGGCGCACGACGCCCTTGTCGAGCTTCATGTTCGGGATGCCGTACATCAGCAGGCCCCCGACCCGACCGGCCCGCTCGAAGACGGTCACCCTGTGGCCTGCGCGGTTGAGCTGGTCCGCAGCCGCCAGGCCAGCCGGCCCGCTGCCGATCACGGCCACGGTGTACCCGGTCCGCGCCAGCGGCGGGCTGGGCGTGATCCAGCCGGCCCCCCAGGCGCGGTCGGCGATCTCCACCTCGATGGTCTTGATCGCCACGGGATCGCCGTTGATCCCCACCGTGCACGAGCCCTCGCACGGCGCCGGGCACACGCGCCCGGTGAACTCCGGGAAGTTGTCGGTGAAGTGGAGGCGGATGCTCGCCTCCCGCCACTGGCCCCGGTAGACCATGTCGTTCCACTCGGGGATCAGGTTGTTGAGCGGGCAGCCCGAGGCCATGCCGCTGATGAGCGTCCCGGTGTGGCAGTACGGGACGCCGCAGTCCATGCACCGCGCCCCCTGCTCGGACAGCTGGGCCTCGGTGAGGTGCGGATGGTCCTCGCCCCAGTCCTTGATCCGCTCGAGCGGGGGCCGTGACGGCATGGCGCGCCGCCCGATCTCGATGAAGCCGGTCGGCTTGCCCATCAGGCCCCTCCCACGCGGGCGAGGTCCGCGACGTTCTCGCTGAAGGCGGCCATCTCGGCCTCCTGGGCCGGCAGGCCGGCCGCAACCATCCGCGCCTGGGCCTCGAGGACGCGACGGTAGTCGTGCGGGACCACGCGCACGAACCGGGCAGCCGCGGCGGCCCAGTCGGCCAGCAGCCCGGCCGCCAGCACCGAGCCGGTGAGGTCTCGGTGGCGCTCCACCAGCGAACGGAGCTCATCCGCATCGCCGTCGGCCAGGCCCTCCAGGGCGACCAGCTCGGCGTTGGCGCGGCCCCGGAAGCCGCCGTCCTCGTCGTAGACCCAGGCGATGCCGCCGCTCATGCCGGCGGCGAAGTTGCGCCCGGTCCGGCCCAGAACCACCACCCGCCCGCCGGTCATGTACTCGCAGCCGTGGTCGCCGATCCCCTCCACCACAGCCGCGGCGCCCGAGTTGCGGACCGCGAACCGCTCGCCGGCCAAGCCGCGAATGAAGGCCTCGCCCGACGTGGCGCCGTACAGGACGACGTTGCCGACGATCACGTTGTCGTGCGCCGTGAACGGCGCGTCAGGGTGCGGCGTGACGATGATCCGGCCGCCCGAGAGGCCCTTGCCCACGTAGTCGTTGGCGTCTCCCACGAGGGCCAGCTCGACGCCCCGGGGGAGGAACGCGCCGAAACTCTGGCCCGCCGAGCCCGTGAAGCGCAGCGCGATCGTCCCGTCCGGCAGGCCGTCGCGCCCCCAGCGACGGGTGACCTCGGACCCCAGCATCGTGCCCACCACGCGGTTGGTGTTCCGGATGGGCAGCTCGGCGCGGATGGGCAGCCCCTCGGTGAGCGCCGGCGCCGCGAGCGGGACGAGCGTCGTGGCGTCGAGCGACGCCTCCACGTTGTGCTCCTGGGAGATCGCGCGCCGCCGGCCGTAGGAGTCCGGGACCCTGGGCTGGGCGAGGATCCGCGAGAAGTCCAGCGTGCGCGCCTTGGGGTGGTCGAGCGCGGGGCGCATCTCGAGCCGGTCGGAGCGGCCCACCATCTCGTCGACCGTGCGGAAGCCCAGGCGCGCCATGTGCTCGCGCACCTCGCGCGCGATGAACGTCATGAAGTTGACCACGTGCTGCGGGTCGCCGGCGAACCTGGCGCGCAGCTCGGGATCCTGGGTGGCCACCCCCACTGGGCAGGTGTTGAGGTGGCAGGCGCGCATCATCACGCAGCCGAGCGACACGAGCGGTCCCGTTGCGAAGCCGAACTCCTCGGCGCCCAGCAGCGCGCCGATCACGACGTCGCGGCCGGTCTTGAGCTGCCCGTCCACCTCGACCGTGATCCGGCTGCGCAGGTCGTTGGCCAGCAGCACCTGGTGCGCCTCGGCGAGGCCGAGCTCCCAGGGGATGCCCGCGTGCTTGATGGAGGTGAGCGGCGAGGCGCCCGTCCCGCCGTCGTGGCCGGAGATCAGCACCACGTCCGCGTGCGCCTTGGCCACCCCGGCGGCCACCGTCCCCACGCCCACCTCGGCCACCAGCTTGACGCTGATGCGCGCGTGGTGGTTCGCGTTCTTGAGGTCATGGATGAGCTCGGCGAGATCCTCGATCGAGTAGATGTCGTGGTGCGGGGGCGGGCTGATCAGCCCCACGCCCGGCGTGGAGTGGCGCGTCCGGGCGATCCACGGGTACACCTTCGACCCGGGGAGCTGGCCGCCCTCGCCGGGCTTCGCGCCCTGGGCCATCTTGATCTGCAGCTCGCGCGCGTTGACGAGGTACTCGGAAGTCACGCCGAAGCGGCCCGAGGCCACCTGCTTGATCGCCGAGTTCTTGGAGTCGCCGTTGGCCATCGGCTGGTAGCGGGCCGGGTCCTCGCCGCCCTCGCCGGTGTTGCTCTTGCCGCCGAGGCGGTTCATCGCGATCGCCAGCGCCTCGTGGGCCTCCTGCGAGATCGACCCGTACGACATCGCGCCGGTCTTGAACCGGCGCACGATCGACTCGACCGGCTCCACCTCGTCGACCGACACCGGCCTGAGCGCCGGCCGCAGCTCGAGCAGCCCGCGCAGGGTGGCGAGGCGCGCGGACTGGTCGTCCACGAGGCTCGTGTAGTCCTTGAACATGCCGTAGTCGCCCGTCCGGACCGCTCGCTGGAGGGCGTGGAGGGTGAGCGGGTTGAACAGGTGGTGCTCGCCGTCGGCGCGCCACTTGTACCTGCCGCCAGTGCCCAGCTGGCGGTGGACGATCGGGCGCTCCGGCGGGTACGCGCGGTCCTGCCGCTGGGCCACCTCCCTGGCGACCGTCTCGATCCCGATCCCGCCGATCCGGCTGGGGGTCCAGGTGAAGTACTCGTCCACGAAGTCGCGCCCCAGGCCGACCGCCTCGAACACCTGCGCGCCGTGGTAGCTGTGGACGGTCGAGATCCCCATGCGGCTGATCGCCTTGATCACGCCCTTGACCACGGCCTTGCGGTAGCGCTTCTCAGCCTCTGCGGTGGGCCCCGGGATCATCCCCAGCCGAACCTGGTCGTCGATCGTCTCGAAGGCGAGGTACGGGTTGATGGCCGACGCCCCGTAGCCGATCAGCAGGCAGAAGTGGTGGGCCTCGCGCGGCTCGCCGGACTCGAGCACGATGCCGACGCGCCCGCGCGTCCCGGCGCGGACGAGGTGGTGGTGGACCGAGGCCACCGCGAGCAGGGCGGGGATCGGTGCATCGACCTCGTCATGGCCGCGGTCGGACAGGATGATCTGGTTGTAGCCCTCCGCGATCGCCTCGGACGCCTGGCGGCGCAGGTCCTCGATGGCGCGGCGGAGGCCCGCGCCGTTCTCCGCCACCTTGAACAGGATGGGCAGGGTGATCGTCCGGAAGCCGTGCGATGCCTGACCGTCGTCGAGGGCCCGGATCTGCTCCAGCTCGCGGTTGGACAGAACCGGTGCTCGAAGCGACAGCTGGTGCGCCGCGTCCGCGCCGGGCTCGAGCAGGTTGTCCTCGGGTCCGATGGAGCGCTCGGTGGCCATGATGATCTCCTCGCGGATCGCGTCCACGGGAGGGTTCGTGACCTGGGCGAACAGCTGCTTGAAGTAGTCGTAGAGCAGCTGCGGCCGATCGGACAGGACCGCGAGCGGGGCGTCGTTGCCCATCGAGCCCACCGGATCGGCCGCGTCGGTGGCCATCGGGTCGATGATCAGCTTCACGTCCTCGGCGCTGTAGCCGAACACCTCCTGGCGCCGCAGGACGGTCTCGTGGTCGGGGCCGATCACGTTGGCGGGCTCCGGCAGGTCCTCGAGGCGGACCATCGCCTCGGCGACCCACTGCCTGTACGGGTGCGCGGCGGCGAGCCCGTCCTTGAGCTCGTCGTCGGTGACGATCCGGCCCTGCGCCGTGTCCACGAGGAACATGCGGCCGGGGCGGAGGCGCCCCTTCGCCACCACGTCGCCGGGCGGGATGTCCAGCACACCCGCCTCCGACGCCATCACCACGCGGCCGTCGCGGGTGACGTAGTAGCGCCCCGGGCGGAGGCCGTTGCGGTCGAGGGTCGCCCCGATGCGCACGCCGTCGGTGAACGCGAGCGACGCGGGCCCGTCCCAGGGCTCCATCAGGCACGAGTGGTACTGGTAGAAGGCCCTCCGGGCCGGCGGCATCATGTCGTCGCGGCTCCACGGCTCGGGGACCATCATCGCCATGGCATGGGCGAGCGACCGGCCGCCCAGGTGGAGCAGCTCGAGCACGTTGTCGAAGATGGCCGTGTCGCTGCCGTCCACGTCGATCGCCGGCAGCACCTTGCGCAGGTCGTCGCCGAACACGCTCGAGCGCATCGCCGACTGGCGCGCGAACATCCAGTTGACGTTGCCGCGCAGCGTGTTGATCTCGCCGTTGTGGCTGATGTAGCGGTACGGGTGGGCGCGCGCCCAGGACGGGAAGGTGTTGGTCGAGAAGCGCGAGTGGACCAGGGCGACCGCGGACGCCAGCCGCGCGTCGAGCAGGTCGGGGTAGAACGTCAGCAGCTGGGACGCATTCAGCATGCCCTTGTACACGATGGTGCGGCAGGACATCGAGGGGACGTAGAAGTCGGCGCGGCCGGGCAGGGCGCTGCGCTGGACGGCCTTCTCCACCAGGCGGCGCGCCACGTACAGCCGCCGGTCGAACGCGAGGTCGCCCTCCTCACCGGGCGGGAGGTCCGCCGGCCGGGCGACGAACGCGTGGCGCATGACCGGCATCGACGCGACCGCCGCGTCGCCCAGGCCGCGCTGGTCCGCGGGGACGTCCCGCACGCCGAGGACCCGCAGCCCCTCTGCCTCGAGCGTGGCCGAGAAGATGGCGGCGACGGCGTCGCGACTGGCCGGATCGCGCGGCAGGAACAGGCTCGCCACGCCGAACCGGTCGTCCGGCAGGGCGAGGCCCTGCTCCGCGGCCACGGCAGCGAAGAACGCATGCGGGACGGCGACCAGGATGCCGGCCCCGTCGCCCGTGTTGCGCTCGGAGCCCGTCGCGCCCCGGTGCTCGAGGTTGGCGAGCACGGTGAGGGCGTCCGCGACGATGCCATGGGACGGCCGGCCCGCGATGTCGCACACGAAGCCGAACCCGCACGCGTCATGCTCGGTGGACGGCTCGTAGAGGGTGCGCGACAGGGGCATCGGGGCGTCCTCCGTCGTGGCGACTGGGGCGCCGACGATACGAGCCGGAGTGTTGAAGGGCAGGGTCCGCGGGGGTGGTTGTTTGGTTGCGGTTCGGGCCCGTGGGGAGAGGCCCGCGGTGCGCGGCTGCCCATCGCGCGGCTGCCCGAGCGCGTTCGCACGGCCGCACGCCCGCGCGATACTGGTGCCGATGCGACGCGTGGAGGCGGAGGCGCTCGTCGGCGCCCCGCGAGACGAGGTCTGGCAGCTGCTCGACGACCTCGAGGGCCTGCCCCGCTGGCTGCCCGGCATCCGGGCGGTCACCGTCTCGGGCCCCGCCCACGTCGGGACGCTCTACCGCGAGCGGTCCGTGGTGCTGGGCATGCCGCGAACTCGCGACTGGGAGATCGAACAGCACCGCCCGCCGCACCGCCAGGTGCGGGTTGCCAGGGACGGCTCGCTGGAGCGGACGCTCGTCCTGACGCTGGAGGCGCGCGGCTCCGGGACGCGGCTCCACGCGGCGCTCGAATTGCGGTCAGCGCATCCGTTCCCGGTCGGCCTCCTGCACGAGATGCTCGGCACGTTCACCGCGGGCGCGGCCGCGCGCCGGCTCGTCGAGGCGGCGAAGCGCGCGTTCGAGGGGCGGCCGCGGCACTAGGGGCAGACGCGGCACCAGGGGCGGCAGGCCCGGCCTGACGGGAGCACCCGGAAACAGCAGAACGGACCGCCTGGGAGGACAGTCTCGGGGCTCCGCCGCCGCCCGGCATCCCGCCGGAGGAACGACGCGCCGCCCCAGTGCATCCGAATGTTGGCGGTCCGTTTGGTGACCCCACCCTACGCGCGATCGGCGGGATGCGGAATCCGCCGGATGGACCAGGACCCGCCCGCCGAACGGGGGCACTCGCCTACGCGCCTGTACCGAACGGAGGAACGCGGACGGTACCCGGCACGGAGTGGCGGCGGTTCCGCGACGCCCGCCCAGCCTCCGCCGCGCGGGCGCCCGATGCCGGGTACGCTGCGGGCATGACCTGGCCGCCCCGCCCCGCCCCGTTCAACCCCGCCGACCAGGCGAGGCCGCGGACCGCCGCGTCGACGCCCCTTGACGACCCGCGCCGCCACCTGCCGCTCGACGGCACCCGCAACGTCCGCGACGTCGGCGGCTACCCGTGCGCCGGGGGGCGGCGCACGAGGTGGCGGACGCTGCTCCGCTCTGACGAGCTGACGCGCCTCCCCGGCCACGCCTCAGAGGAGCTGCGGCGGATCGGGATCCGCCAGGTCATCGACCTGCGCTGGCCCGATGAGCTCGAGCTCTCGCCCAACGTGTTCGCCGACGACGCGACCGTCCGCTACCGCCACATCGCGCTCCTCGTGGACGACCCGACGCCCCACGCCGGCCTCGCCGGCATGTAC
>JAKAMV010000301.1 GCA_021812735.1 Chloroflexota bacterium
ACGACCGCGAAGTAGTCGCCGACATGGGCGCCGGTGTAGGTGGCGAAAAGCTGCTTGCCGTTGTCGTTGAGGGTGAAGTCCACCGTGCGGTTGCCGGTCTGGTCGGCACCGATGGTGGCCGAGGAGACGGCGTCGCCGGAGAACAGCACGCAGTTCGTGGTCACGGTGGCCGAGCAGGCGGTGCCGGTGGTGGTGGCCGGGAGCTGCTGGCCGCTGGAGGCCGGGGTGGATCCGAGCGGGATGAAGTCGAGCCGGCCAGTGGTGCCGACCAGCTTCTCGACCTGGCTCGGGTTCTGGACGTCCGGGACCTCCACCACGATCCGGTCAGGGCTCTGGGTGACGACGGTGGCCTCGGTGGTGCCGGTGCCGTTCACCCGGTTGGTGATGATCTGGCGAACCGTGTTGAGGTCCGAGGCGCCCGGGGCCTTGTCGCCGACGGGGAGGACCTGGTACTCGAGCCGGATGCCGCCGCGCACATCGAGACCCAGCTTGGTCACCGGGCGCGCGTCACCGCTCGACGTCGTGATGGTGAACGGCGAGAAGACGGAGATGAGGGCGAGCAGCCCGATGACGATGATCAGGACGGGACCGAAGCGGCGCATCGGGGCGGGATGATACCGGTAGTCCGGGCCGCGCGCCGGGAGGTCTTGCGCCGGCTGCCGCCGGGCCGCTCGGCTGGCACCGGCTGCCGCCCCTGTTCAGAGGCGCGCCGTCAGGCCTCGAGACGCGCCTTGATCCGTCCGGCCAGGGCGTGCCCGATGCCGGGGACGGCGGCAATCTGCTCGACGGGCGCCTCTCGCACGCGCCGGGCCGAGCCGAACACCTTGAGCAGCTCGCGCTTGCGCTTCGGCCCCACGCCGGGCAGGTCATCGAGCGCGGAGCGGACCGTCTTCCTGTCGCGCAGGGTGCGGTGGTAGGTGATGGCGAAGCGGTGCGCCTCGTCGCGGAGCCGCTGGACCAGGTAGAGGGCCTGGGATGTCACCGGCAGGACCACCGGCGCCTCGCGGTCCGGCAGGATCAGCTCCTCCCGCTCCTTGGCCAGGCCGCACATCGGCAGCTCGTGCAGGCCCAGCTCCTCGAGGACCTCCTTGGCCGCCGACACCTGTCCCCGCCCGCCGTCGATGATCACGAGGTCCGGCATCGTCCAGCGGCGCGCCTCGGCGTCACCCTCCTTGCCGGATGTCGCGTAGCGGAAGCGGCGGCGCAGGACCTCCTGGTGGCTGGCGAAGTCGTTGGCGCCCTCGACGGTCTTGATCCGGAAGCGGCGGTACTCGCCGGATCGCGGCTTGCCCTCCTCGAACACGACCATCGAGCCGACGGATTCGGCGCCCTGGAAGTTGCTGATGTCGTAGCACTCGATCCGCATCGGCGGGCCGGGCAGGCCCAGGGCGGCCGCCAGCTCCTCCAGCGCGCCGAGCGTCTTGCCCTCGTCGGCGAGCCAGCGGGCGGCCTCGCGCGCCAGCGCCTCGGCGGCGTTGCGCGTGGCCAGCTCGAGGAGCTCGCGCTTCTCCCCGCGCTGCGGCGTGCGGATCGTCACGCCGGTCCCCCGCTTGGCGGCGAGGAACGCCTCGAGGTCGGCTGTGTCGGTCAGGGCGCGCGGCACGAGCACCTCGCGCGGGACGCTTGTGGCTCGGGCGTAGTACTGCTCCAGGAAGCTCGCCAGCACCTCGTCGTCGGGCACGTCGCGCGGCGCGTCGAGGAAGAACACGTCGCGGCCGACCATCTTCCCGTGACGCACGACGAACAGCTGGACCGCCGCCTGGTCGTCATGGCGGGCGAGAGCCGCCAGATCGAGCTCGGTGCGGGCGAATGCGGCCATCTTCTGGCTCTCCATCGTCCGCTCGATGGCGCGGATCTTGTCCCGCAGGACGGCCGCCCGCTCGTACTGCTGCCGCTCGGCCGCGGCGGCCATCTCGCGCTCGAGGCCGTCCACCACCGCATCCGCGTTGCCCTCGAGGAACAGCTCCACCTGGGCGATGTCGGCCCGGTAGGCCGCCTTGCCGATGGCCTCGACGCAGGGCCCCTGGCAGCGCTTGATGTGGTACAGCAGGCAGGGCCTGTCCAGCGCGCGCCGGCCCTCCCGGATGTCGATGGTGCAGGTGCGGAACGGGAACAGCCGCCGGACGAGGTTCATCGCCTCGTCCACGCTGCTCGCGCTGGCGTACGGGCCGAAGTAGCGGCTGCCGTCGGCCGGGAGCTTGCGGGTGCGCTCGATGCGCGGGAAGTCGTCGGCGAGCGTCACCTTGATGTACGGGTAGCTCTTGTCGTCCTTGAGTCGGACGTTGAACCGCGGCTTGTACCGCTTGATGAGGTTCGCCTCGAGCAGTAGCGCCTCGCTGACGCTGTCCACCTCGGTGACCTCGAGATCCGCCACCCGGCCGATGGCCTGGCGGATGCGGTGCACCTCGCCCCGGGCGCCCGGCGACTGCTTCTGCCAGTAGCTGCGGACGCGGCTCCGCAGGCTCTGCGCCTTGCCCACGTACAGCACCACGCCCTGCGCGTCCTTCATCAGGTACACGCCGGGGCGGTCGGGCAGGTGGGCGAGGGTGGCGGCGAGCTCCGGGGTCACACCGCGATTCTGCGCCAAGGCGGGGCAGGGCGCCGCGCCGAGCCCCAGCGCCGCCGAGGGCCGGCCGGCGCTTCTCGGTGAACGCGCGCGGCCCCTCCTGGTCGTCCTCGCCGTCGTCCGCCTCGCGGCGCGGCACCCGTCCGCGCAGGCCACGTCTCGGAGAACGTCGGGGGATCTGAGATAAGCGTTGGCAAAGCGTGCCCGGGCACCCTGTTCCCGTGAGCCGGGCGACCCATCCCACCGTGACCGACCGCCTGTCGCGGCTCGCGCCCGACCAGCGCGCGGCAGCGACGGCGCCGCCGGGACCGGTGCTGGTGGTGGCGCCCGCGGGGTCGGGCAAGACGACGACCCTGGTGGCGCGGGTGGCCTGGCTGGTGGACGGCGGGGTTGACCCGGGGTCGGTCGCGCTGGTCGCGTTCAACAAGCGCGCTGCCGAGGAGCTCGTCGAGCGGCTGGACGCTGCGCTCGTGCCGCTGGGCGCGTCGGCGTCGGGCGATGGCGGGGTCCGGGTGCGGACCTTCCACGCGCTCGGCCGCGAGGTGCTCGCCGAGGCTGGCGTCAACGTCGCCGCGCTCGCGGACCGGGACGCCGTCGTGCGGGCCCTGTGGCCGGAGATGCCGGCGGCTGACCGGGGGCGGCTCGACCTCGCGTTCAGCCGGCTCAAGCTGGACCTGCGGGTGTCGCCCGACGACGTGGCGGCCGACGGGGCGGCAGGTCCGGTGGCCCGGGCGTGGGTCGCGTACGAGCGGGCGCTGCGCGAGGACGGCGCGCTCGACTTCGACGACCTCGTCCTGCGGGCCCTGCGGCTTCTGGAGGGCGACGCCGCCGTCCTCGCCCGCTGGCGCGCCCGATGCGCAACGCTCCTCGTGGACGAGGCGCAGGACCTCGACCGCACGCAGCTGGACCTGGCACTCCTCCTTGCCGGCGGTGAGCGGAACATCACGCTCGTCGGGGACGATGACCAGACCGTCTACGGCTGGCGGCTAGCGGACGTGCGGCGCGTGCTGCGGCTGGCGGCGGCCCTGCCGGGGCTGCGGCGCGTGGACCTGGAGACCAACTACCGCTGCCCGCCGCCGGTGGTCGCGCGCGCGGTCCGGCTGGTCGAGCACAACCGGGAGCGGTTCGCGAAGCGCATCCTCGCCGGCCCGCGGAACGCCGGGCGCCTGGTCCTCGCCCCGGACGCCGCCGACGACATCGTCCGCGTCACCCGTGCGATGGGCGGCTGGCCGGACGACGGGTCCACGCGCGCCGTGCTGGCCCGCACGAACCGGGAGCTGATAGTGCCCGCGGTGGTGGCCGTCGGGCGCGGCTGGCCGTTCCGCGCGCCCGATCTGCGGCTGCCCGTGGAGGACCCGCGGCTGGATGCGCTCATCGACCGAGCGCGGGCGACCGGTGCGGCGCGCCCGTTGGTCGCTCTCGCCAGGTTGCGCGCGGCCTGCCGGGCCGCGGAGGCGGCCGACACGCACCGCGACCCGGACGCGACGAGCGAGGGAGACCTGGCGACCGCGCTGCTGGGCTGGGCCGCGGCGCTGCCCTCACTGGCCGCCCTTCGCGACGCCGTCGCGGCGTTCCGGGCGCGGCTCGCCGAGCTCCGTCGGGACGACGCGCCGCTGACGCTGGCCACGGCGCACGGCACCAAGGGCCTGGAGTGGGACCACGTCCTGGTCCTGGCCGACGGGTTCCCGGGCCGCCGGTCGGTCAGCGACGCCGCCGAGCCCGAGCGGGCGCTGGAGGAGGAGCGGCGCCTCGCCTACGTCGCCTGGACCCGTGCCCGGAGATCGCTCACGCTGCTGTTCGACCCGGCCGCGCCGTCGCCGTTCCTGCGGGAGGCGTTCAGCGCGGAGGAGCTGGGAATCGGTGGCCGGCGCCACGCCGCGTAGACTGTCGCGCCATGACAACACGTTTTGGCGTCCCCCGGCAGGCGACCCGCTCCGCCCATGTTCCTCGCGCCTGGCTCGTCGGGGTCGGCTGGCGGCCGGCGGAGGGGCGCGCATGAGCTCGCTGCCAAGCCTCGGCCCCCGCGGCGAGGGGTGGGTCGCAATCCAGTTCGCGCTGCTGTTCGCCATTTTCGGCGCGGGCGCCAAGGAGACCCCGCTCTCCGCGAGCACACTTACCGCCGGGCCGGCGCTGGGCCTGGCCGTGTCCGCGGCGGGCGTTGTCGTCGTGGCGGCGGGCGGCCTGTTCTCGGTGCTGGGTGTGGTGCACCTGGGCCGCTCGCTGACGGTGCTGCCCCACCCCCGTGACAACAGCCAGCTGGTGCAGACCGGCGTCTACCGCCTGGCCCGCCACCCCATCTACGGCGGACTGGTGGTGGCGGCCCTCGGCTACGGCCTGGCCATGCGGGCGCCGGTCACGGCCGTGGTGGGGGCGCTGGCCCTGCTCCTGTTCTTCCGCCTGAAGTCGGCCCGCGAGGAGGCCTGGCTGGAGCGTCGGTACGCGGGCTACGCCGCCTACCGGGCGACCACGCGGCGCATGATCCCGTTCCTCTACTGACCCGCCGCTCTGATCCGCCGCGATCCGCCGGGGCCGCGAGCCGCGGGCGCGCAGGCCCGGGTCGCCCGGCCACGCCCCTACTCCACCGCCTCCCGCTTCGCGAGCTCCTTGAGCAACCGGTCCACGGCGTCCCTGAACGGTCCGGTCACGGCCAGCGGGAGCGCGTCCCGCACCGAGTCCTTGGGTCCGTAGGCGGAGCGGGCGCGCAGGGCCACCTTCCTCAGCTCGCCCAGCTCCCCGTCGCGCAGCTGGTCAGGGATGGGCTCCAGGTAGGACGCCCAGCGTGACGAGCCCGCCGCGCGGGCCGCCGCCAGGAGCGCATCGCCTGCGCGAGCGGCCGCCAGGGCCGCCTCGTCGATCACCGGCCGCTCATGGCGCGCGGGGCCGACTGGGCGCGGAGACGCGCCCCTCGTCACGACCCCGCCGGCGCGATGCCGGGGCTCGGCTCCCCGCTCGCCCGGACGAGCACCAACCCGAGCCGCTTGCGCTCCGAGCCGTTGACGAGGATGCGGAAGGAGTAGTCGCCCGGCGCCGGGAAGCGGATCCCGTACAGGTCCACGCTGAAGGTGACGATGTTGTCGCGGCCGTCGTCCTGGCCGTGCGCCACCAGGGACCCCACGGCGGAGGTGACCTCGCCGCCGTCCGGATCCAGGAGGATGATCCCCAGCTCGTGCCCGCGCCCGGTCTCGGGCGCCGTGACGAGCAGGCCCACGACCAGCGCCAGGTGCGCGTGGACGAGCGGGAACGACGGCCCGCCGATCCGCGTGATGCCCCCGCCGAGGACGTGGAACTTGTGGCCGGGGTTGGTCTCGGCCGCGTCGGCCAGGAAGGCGTACTCGATATCGGGCATGACCCGATGGTATCCGCGCGGCTTGTCCGGCGCGAGCCGGGGGCCGCGACCCCGCGGCGCGGTCGGTCAGCGGTCCCCCGCCGAGGGCAGGGCCGCCACGCGCTTGCGTGCCGGGGCCATCTCGGGGAGCGGCAGGGCGGGCCGGGCGCTGATCCCGGGCCGTCCGGCCTCGTCGGAGAACGTGACGTCCGAGAGCGGCACGAGGGGCTCGCCGCGCAGCACGCGCGCCAGGTACTCGCCGGTGGCCGAGCCCGGAGTGCGGGCGACCTGCTCGGGGGTGCCCTCCGCGATGACGCGCCCGCCGCGCAGCCCGCCCTCCGGGCCGAGGTCCACCACCCAGTCCGCCGTCTTGATGACGTCGAGGTTGTGCTCGATGACCAGGACGGTGTTGCCGCTGTCCACGAGCCGGTGGAGCACGCTGAGGAGCTTGTCCACGTCAGCGAAGTGCAGGCCGGTCGTGGGCTCGTCGAGCAGGTACAGGGTCTTGCCGGTGGCCCGGCGCGACAGCTCGGTGGCCAGCTTGACGCGCTGCGCCTCGCCGCCCGAGAGCGTTGTGGCGGGCTGGCCCAGGTGGACATAGCCGAGGCCCACGTCGAACAGCGTCTGCAGTTTGCCCCGCACGGCGGGCACGGCCTCGAAGAAGTGCAGCGCCTCCTCGACGGTCATCTCCAGCACGTCCGCGATCGAGCGGCCCTTGTAGTGGATCTCCAGCGCTTCCCGGTTATAGCGCTTGCCCGCGCAGACCTCGCACGGGACGTAGACGTCCGGCAGGAACTGCATCTCGATCTTGATGATCCCGTCGCCCTTGCAGGCCTCGCAGCGGCCGCCCTTGACGTTGAAGCTGAAGCGCCCGGGCTGGTAGCCGCGGACCCTCGCCTCGGGCGTGCCGGCGTACAGCTCGCGGATGGGGCCGAACAGGCCGACGTAGGTGGCGGGGTTCGAACGAGGCGTGCGCCCGATGGGGCTCTGGTCGATCTCGATGATCTTGTCGATGTGCTCGACACCCTCGACCGCGTCATGGGCGCCCACGGGCTCGCGGGAGCCGGTGAGGTCACGGGCCAGGGCGCGGTACAGCACCTCGTCCACGAGCGTTGACTTGCCGGAGCCGCTGACGCCCGTGACCGCGATGAACGTGCCGAGCGGGAACGCCACGTCGATGTCGCAGAGGTTGTGCTGCCGAGCGCCGCGCACGACCAGCCGCTTGCCGTTGCCACGCCGTCGCCGGTCCGGGACGGGGACGGCGCGATCGCCTCGGAGGAAGGCACCGGTGATCGACCGCGGCTCGGCGAGCGTGGCCTCGAGCGGCCCGTTGGCGATGATCTCGCCGCCGTGCTCGCCCGCGCCGGGGCCGATGTCGATCACCCAGTCCGCGGTCCGGATGGTCTCCTCGTCGTGCTCGACCACGAGGACGGTGTTGCCCAGGTCCCGCAGCCGGGTGAGCGTGGCGATGAGCTTGGCGTTGTCGCGCTGGTGGAGCCCGATCGAGGGCTCGTCGAGGATGTACAGGACGCCCATGAGCGTGGTGCCGATCTGCGTGGCCAGCCGGATCCGCTGCGCCTCGCCGCCCGAGAGGCTGATGCTCGCCCGGTCCAGGGAGAGGTAGTCCAGGCCCACGTCCACGAGGAACCCGAGCCGCGCGACGATCTCCTTGAGGATCTGACGGGCGATCGCCTGCTCGCGCTCGGTCATCCGGTCCGGCAGCGAGGTGGCCCAGTCCAGCGCCTCCGTCACCGACAGTCGTGATGTCTCCGCGATGCTGCGGCCGTCCACGGTCACCCCCAGCGCCTCGGGGCGAAGGCGCCGGCCACCGCAGGTGGGGCAGGGCTTCTGGACCATGAACTTCTCGAGCTCGGTGCGGATGTACTCCGACTCCGTCTCCTTGAAGCGCCGCTCGAGGTTGGTGACCACGCCCTCGAACGTCGCCACGTAGGAGTTCTCGCCGCGCTCGTGCCGGTAGCGGACGACGACCTTCTCGTCCTTCGGCGCGTACAGCAGGTACTGCAGCGCCTCGGGCGGGAGCTGGTCCACCGGGGTGTCGATCGACCAGCCGCGGCCGCCGAAGACGGCGTCCGTGATCTTCATGCGCCAGCTGATCTCGGTGGGCATCTTGTTCCACGGGGCCAGGGCGCCGGCGCGGATGCTCTTGCGCTTGTCCGGGATGATCAGGTCCGGGTCCATGACCAGCTGCGAGCCCAGGCCGGTGCAGGTGGGGCAGGCGCCGTGCGGCGAGTTGAAGGAGAAGCTCCTGGGCTCCAGCTCGTCGATCGTGGTGCCGTCGTACGGGCACGAGTAGCGCTCGCTGTAGCGGTGCTCCTCGAACGCCGGCGGCTCGCCCTCGCGCGGGACGGGGGCTACCACCGTCACGCCCTCGCCGAGGCGAAGCGCGGTCTCCACCGAGTCCGCGAGGCGAGCGGCGTCCGGGTCCGGGAGCGCCGTGCCGGTGGACGGGTCAATCGGCCGGCCCAGGTCATCCGTGGCCCAGCCGCCCGGGTTCTCCGCGCGGCGGACGATGTACCGGTCCACGACGACCTCGATCGTGTGGCGCTTGTACTTGTCGAGCGTCGGCGCCTCGGCCAAGTCGTACAGGACGCCATCCACGCGGACGCGGACGAAGCCCTGCTTGCGGGCGCCCTCGAAGACGCGGTCGCCCTCGGTCTTGCGGTCCTTGACGAGCGGGCCGAGCACCAGCAGGCGCGTGCCCTCCGGCAGGGCGAGGATCTGGTCCACGATCTGCTGCACCGTCTGGCGCTCGATCTCGCGGCCGCAGACCGGGCAGTGCGGATGGCCGGTGCGCGCGTAGAGGAGGCGCAGGTAGTCGTAGATCTCGGTGACGGTGCCGACGGTGGACCGGGGGTTCTTGCTGGCACCCTTCTGGTCGATGGAGATGGCGGGGCTCAGCCCGTCGATCTGGTCCACGTCGGGCTTGTCCATCTGGCCCAGGAACTGCCGGGCATAGGCGCTCAGGCTCTCGACGTAGCGGCGCTGGCCCTCCGCGTAGATGGTGTCGAAGGCGAGACTGGACTTGCCGCTGCCGGACAGCCCCGTGATCACGACGAGGCGGTCGCGCGGGAACGTCACGCTGACGTCCTTCAGGTTGTGCTCGCGCGCTCCGCGCACGACGATCCGGTCCTGGGGCACGTTGGCAGTCTAGCGAGTGCCGCCATTTCGCACACGCGTTCTGGTCCCCTCGAGGGCGGGGCCCGCGGGCTGCCGGTCGCCCGATAGCGCCTCTGCGCGGCCCCGCGGCCGCGCAGTTGCTGCGGCTGCGGTTGCGAGGGCGGGCCGACTCGAGCGATCAGAGCAGCACCAGGCCTGTCGGCGGGTGACGGCCGGCCTCCAGGGCCGCGAGCACGTCGCTCTCGCGGAGGCGGGGGAGGTCCGCGAAGAGGCCCGGGTCGGCGCGCAAGAGACGGCGATTGGCACGGGTGCCGGCGATGGCGAGCAGGAACGCATCGGTCGGGTCGTCGCGGCGCTTCAGGGCGATCCGGCGCTCAACGGCCTGGCCATCTCGGAGGCGCATCTCGAGCTCGATCGCGGTGCGCTTCCGCTGGCCGTGGAGCACTGCGTCCCAGGCTCGCTGCTCGGACCGGTCGGGCGGCGACGGCAGCGGAACCTCGGTCCGCCAGCCGAGCGGCGCGCGTGCGTGCGCGAGCAGGCTCCGCAGCAGGCGGGAACTGGCGGCGTCGCGGAGCGGCTCCGGGCCGGGATACAGGCGAAGCCACAGGTCCAGGCCCAGCACGCTGGCAAGACGCCCGGCCTCGGCGATGGTGAGCGTAGGCGCCTTGGCGCGCTCGATCTTCGAGTAGCGGGGACGCGACACGCGAGCCGCGGCGGCCACGTGCTCCTGGCTCACGCCGAGCCCCAGCCTCGCCTCCCGCAGCTCATCAGCGATCACGCGGAGG
>JAKAMV010000302.1 GCA_021812735.1 Chloroflexota bacterium
CGGTCCCGCCCCCGGAAGTTGGTGTTCAGGATCGACTGCGTGGCGGGCAGGATCATCGCCCCGCCGACGCCCTGGAGCACGCGGGCGCCGATCAGCAGCTCTCCGCTGGGCGCAGCGCCTGCCAGCACGGACGCGCCGATGAACAGCACCAGGCCCACCAGGTAGAGACGCCGCCGGCCCCATACGTCACCGATCCGGCCCAGCGTAATCAGCAGGGCCGCGAAGACCAGCGCGTAGATCGTGTTGATCCACTCCGCCGTGGTCGAGTCGAGCCTGAGCTCTCGGATGATCGACGGGACCGCGACGTTCACGATCGTCGCGTCGACGATGATCATTGCCACGCCCAGGCTCAGCATCGCGAGGCCGAGCCAGCGGCCCGGGCCCGACGCGTGCATGGAGACGCCGGAAGCGCCCTCCTGCGGCCCCGACAGCTCGCGTGCCCCGTCCGTCACCGTTACTCCTTCACACAAGAAACTGTTTCGTTACGATACTATGACGCAGTGAACTCCGCGCGCCATCCCGACTCCACCGCGCCGGCGTCCGACTCCATCGCGCCGGCGTCGCCTGCCGACGAGGTCCTCGAGACGAGCCGCCTCGTGCTGGAGCTCATCCACGCGGGGCATGCCGCCGCCGGTTCTGTGCATCGCTCTCCCGGTTCGGAGCATGGCCGCGGTTTGGATGGCCCGTGGGTGTCGCGCCCCGCGATCCGGGCGTCGATCGAGCTGTACCAGCGAGGTCAGCTGACCATGGGGGATCTCGCCTCGGCGCTGGGGATGTCCGCGGGGTGGGCGACCCGGGTGGTCGACGAGCTGGTGTCGGCCGGATTCGCGGAGCGCATCACGGACCCGCACGACCGGCGCGTGGTCCACGTCCGCCTGGCGGACACCGCGCGCGATGTCGCCGAGGAAGCCTACCGACGGCGATCGGAGGCCATCGGGCGCGCGCTTGCGGGGCTCGAGCCGGCAGAGCGGCGGGCCGTGCGGGTGTTCCTGGCCCGGGCGATCGAGGAGCTGTCGCGACCGTAGGGCCGGTACGGCATCGCCGACTGGAGCCTGCGTCAGTCTCCCGGCCGGCCCCGCAGCTCCCGGTCGAGCGAGGCCGCCAGCCGTTCCGCGGGCGACAGCAGGGCCACCCGCGCCGCTTCGCGCACCAGCCAGGCCAGCCGCGCCTCGTCGATGTCCTCGCCCGGGACTCTCGTGACCCAGCGTGCCCGGGGAATCTGCCCCTCCAGCAGCCGGTCCGGATCGTCCATCAGGATCCCGTACACGAAACCCAGGTGGACGTGCATCGCCTCCGGCATGATCCAGCAGAAGTACACGGTGCGGCGGCGCATGGACGCGCGCCCGGCCGGCGGTGTGCGGCCCGCAGACGGCGCCCGGCGAACGAGGGGCACGCCACCACCGACCGGAGTGGGGTCCACGCGGGGCGTCACCGCCCCAGGCTCGAGGAGGCTTCCGGCAGGCACGTCGTAGCCCAGGACCCGCCAGCCCGGGCGCACGCGCTCGATCGCGTCCGGCAGCGCGCGACGCACGATGCCGCGGAACGTCTCGGCGATCTCGCCCATGGGCCGCGGATACGCTGCGAGCAGTGCCTCCGGCGGAATGGCGTCGATCATCAACGGATCATGCCACGCGATCCTGCCAACCCCGGTCAGGATTCCGGATCTCCCGGAGACCCCGCCGGTCGGTCGACGGAATCGAAAAGGAGCCCGGCGAGACCGTCGGGCTCCTTTCGGTTGAGCGCGGTTGGCTAGTACGAGCGCCGCTGCGAGGTGAAGCAGTCGCTGCAGTAGACCGGCTTGCCCGAGGTCGGGCGGAACGGGACCTGCGCCTCGCGGCCGCAGCTCGAGCACGTGGCGGTGAACATCTCGCGCGGGCCGCGATCGTAGCCACCACCGCCGCCGCTCGAGTAGCCACCGCCGGAGGACCCACCGTTGCCGCGCGCTGCCTTCCGGCTCGCCCGGCACGACGGGCACCGTCGCGGTTCGCTGAACTGCCGATCTGCGTAGAACTGCTGCTCACTCGCGGTGAACACGAACTCCTGGTGGCAGTCGGCGCAGCTCAGGGTCCTGTCGGACTGTGCGTACAAAAGAAACACTCCTTCTCCGGCGGCCTCGGCGGACCTTCTCGCCGAGAACCGAGGAGAGGGAGTGATCGACGCGGCCGGGTTATCTGTGGCGTCTTGGTCGACGCCGGTCCGCACGGTACCACGTCCCCCGATCCGTGTCGAACGCGATTCTCGTTCGGCGCCCCGGGCGTGGCGGGTGCCGGCCCGGCGGTCATGGCACGGCACGTTCCGGCCCGGCGGTCATGGCGCGGCACGTTCCGGCCCGGCGGGCGCGCGGCAGGTTCCGGCCCACGGGCAGGGTAGACGTCCGGACCGATGCGAAGTCCGGGACCCACACGAAGCCGGGCCCATACAGTACGGGGGTGACCGTCTCCCCGCGCGCGTTCGTCCTGCACCACACGCACCTCGGTCCCGTGCCCGGGCTCGGAGAGATCCGGCTCCACCTGGCCGACGAGGTGCTGCCGCTGTGGCGCGCCCTCCAGGTCGAGACCGGCGATCCGGACGCGCCGCTCCCCTACTGGGCGTTCGCGTGGGCGGGCGGCCTCGCGATCGGACGGTACCTGCGCGAGCACCCCGAGGTCGTGGCCGGTCGGCGGGTGTTCGACCTGGCGTCCGGCTCCGGGCTGTGCGCGATCGCGGCGATGCGGGCCGGTGCGGCCGAGGCGACCGGCGTCGACATCGACCGCTTCGCCGCCGCGGCGATCGACCTCAACGCGCGCACCAACGGCCATCGGGTGACGGTCGTGCGTCGCGATGTCCTGGACGAGGAGCCACCCGACGCCGACGTCATCCTGGCCGGCGACTGCTGGTACGAGAGCGGGCTGGCCCGACGCGTCCTGCCGTGGCTGCGACGGGCCCGGGACCGTGGGATCGACGTGCTGGTGGGCGACCCGGGCCGCCGCTACCTGCCCACCGACGAACTGGTGGAGCTGGCCTCGTACGAGGTCCGCACGACGACCGAGCTCGAGGACATCGAGCTCAAACGGGGCCGGGTCTATGCGCTGCGGAATGAGGACGTGGGCCCGGAACGGACGGGGGGCGCCGCCGCGGCGCCCTTCGGCGCCTGACTCTCGTTCCGCGGCGCCGGCGCGTCCTTTCGGCCCTCAGGCGCCTCGTGGGCCTTTCGGTGCCTCCTCGCCTCCGGCCCCTCGTGGGCCATGGTGCCTCGGCGGGCGTCGAGATCCCTCGCCTCCGGCCCGCGTGGGCCGTCGGGACCCATCGGCGACTCGGCTACCCCTCGCATCGGCGGCTTTCCTGCAGGAGTTGCAGCCGGGGAACGGTAAGGTCGTTGGTGCCCCTCGCATCGGCGGCTTTCCTGCAGGAGTTGCACCCAGGGACCGGTATGTCCGGCGGGGGCCGTCACGGGTTGGCGCTTGGCCGCGGCGACCGCGCCACACGCGGTCACCGGCGCACGGCCGAGTGCGACCGCGGGTGCCTCGCGCACGGTAACGCCGGTCAGGGCCGGGCACGAGCCGACTTACGGTTCTGGCCGTGCAAGTTCTGCAGGATGCGGCGGAGGCAGACGCTGAAGGAATGCGGCCCAGGCAGACGCTGAAGGAATGCGGCCCAGGCAGACGCTGAAGGAATGCGGCCCAGGCAGACCGTGCGGGACGCGGCGGTCGAGGCAGTCCGTGCGGGACGCGGCCCAGGTGGACGCCGGCTCGGCCAGCCCGGGAGAGGCCGGGTCGCCTGGCCCAGGCGGATACCGGCTCGGCCGGCCGCTGGCAGGCTCACTCGGCGGCCGACTGGTTCAGTCGGCGGCCGAGCGGCTCGGCGCGGCGCGACGCCCGGATGCCACGCCACGACCGCCGAGCACACGTCGAAGCGTGCCCTTCATCGCGACGAGGCGCCCGCCCCGGTCTGGCGGCGGCACCAGCGCGTCCGGCATCCGGTGCCATGCCATCCAGGCCGTGTCGCGGCGACGTCGGGCATCGCCGACCACGCTGCGGGCCGAAACGGAGAACGGGCCAGGCTTCATCGACTACCTCCCCCTGGGACGCTGGAGCGCACGCGCTCGAAGGACGGTCGTGGCGGGCGCGGGCCGGTGCCCGCCACGATCAGTGCTCGATGGGGAGCCCGATGGACGAGCCCCACTCGCTCCACGAGCCGTCGTAGTTCTGGACGCGCGGGTATCCGAGGAGCTCGTGCAGAACGAACCACGAGTGGCTCGACCGCTCGCCGATCCGGCAGTAGGTGATCACGCGATGCTCGGGATCGACGCCCGCCCGCCGGTACAGCTCGAGCAGCTGGTCACGCGGCTTGAAGGTCCCCGCCTCGGTGACGGCCAGATCCCACGGGACCGAGATGGCGCCCGGAATGTGCCCGCCTCGCTGTGCCCCCTCGAGGCTCCCCGGCGGGGCGATCAGCTCGCCGCTGTACTCACGGGGACTGCGCGCGTCCACGAGCACGACGTCCGGGTCGCCGATAGCCGCCATCACGTCGTCGCGAAATGCCCGGTGTGCGCGCGATGGCGGCGCCAGCGGGAATGACGCCTGCTGCGGTGCCGGCGTCGTGCCGGGCTGCGCGGCCACCGGATACCCGTTGCCGGCCCAGTAGGTGCGGCCGCCGTCGACGAGGCTGACCCGCTGGACACCGTGGAGCCGGAGGAGCCAGAAGGCCCACGCGGCGAACCAGTTGCCCGGATCTCCGTAGAGCACGACGTGGGTCTGCGGGCCGATCCCCGACCGCGCCAGCAGGGCGGAAAGCTGCGCGGGCCCCGCCACATCGCGGCGGATGGGGTCGCACAGGTCCGTGTCCCAGGCCCACGCGATGCTCCCCGGGATCCTCGGCCTGCTCCGCCCGGGCCGGTCGTCGACCTCGACGAACCGGACGCCCGGATGGTCGAGATGTGCGAGGCACCAGGCCGCGTCCACCAGCGGCGGCGCCGGCGAGATCGCATCGGCCAGCCGTCCGGAGGCCCCCTCCGGCCGACCCGGACCACGCCCCTCCCCGATCCCGATGTCCGTGCCACGCACCGCCATCAGCCGCCCTCCCTGCCATTGCTCCAGGCGCCGACGGTACCGAACGGGGCGCGACGGCACATCGGGCAAATGCCCGGTCGGGGAGGGCACGCTCAGCCTTCCGGCCACGACCCGGGCTCAGCCGGCGGCCACCTCATCGAGCACGCCGTTGCGATAGGCCCAGGCGGTCGCCTCGGCGCGGCCCCGCACGCCCAGCTTGGCGTAGATGCTCACGGAGTGGTGCATGACCGTCTTCGGCGTCAGCCCGAGCGCCGCCGCGATCTGCTTGTTCGTGTCGCCACGCGCCAGGACGCGCAGGACGTCGATCTCGCGTGGCGTCAGCTGCTCGATCCCGTTGAAGGACCGCCTGCCGCGACGCCCGGGCGCAACACCGGCCACCGGCTCCGGCACCGTGCTCGCCGTGAGACACGATGCGTAGTCGAGGGCCGCGGCCAGGGCGGCGTCCCAGTCGAGCATCCTGCCCTGGGCGACCGCGGCGTCGAACTCCCCGGGGCCGCAGCGGGCGCGCGCCGTCTCGACGGCGTCCCGGTAGACTTCGTGGCTGGCCGCCGTCAGGCCGAACTGGATCGCCGGCATCAGCCGCTCGATCGACCCGTGCAGCCGCGCCACCACCTCGTCGTCGTGCCGCTGCTCCGCCACGAGTGCGAGTGACACGATCACGAACGCGCCACCGTGCCACGCCCCAGTCCGCTGGCCTGCGCGCAGTCCATCGGCACACCACGCCGCCGCCTGCCGCAGGTCCCCTCGCCTTGCGGCACGCCAGGCCAGGCGGGCCAGGAAGTGAGATTCCGAGACCGTGTCGCCCAGGCTGCGACTGAGGGCCAGCAGTGCCTCCAGCGACGGCATCGCCGCCGGGAGCGGAGCGACCTCGGGCGGGATCGAGTGCAGCAAGAGTCCGGCCGGGATGAGCGCCGAACGATCGGTCGTCCTGAGCGCCGCGTCGAGCGCTTCGGTCCCCAGGCGTGCCGCGGTCGGGAGATCTCCCGCCTGCTGCGCCGCCATGCCGACGAGCGACAGGAAACGCGACTCCCACCCGCTGTCACCGATGCGCCTCGCGGCAGCCAGCCCCTCGGCCGCCGCCGCCGCGGCGCCCGCCAGGTCGCGCGTCACGAAGACGGTCCGAACCGACGCCCAGAGAGCGAGCACAAGCAAGGGATCGGATCCTGTCTCGCGGGCGAGGGCGAGCCCGGCGTTCAGTCGCTCACGCGTCACCAGTCCCACGTCGGGACCGCTGGGCTGGTCCCCGGCCAGTATGGCCCCCCACAGCAACGCCCTTGCCCGCACCTCGACCGGCGCGTTGTCCTCCGGAACCGCCGCCAGCAGGTCGTCGAACCACCGGCGAGCCTGCCCAAACAGTCCCTGCTGGTGCCACAGGGGCCCCAGGTCCGCGGCCAGCTCGAGGGCGCGAGCCACGTCGCCCGTGGTGACGAGCCGTCCCAGCGCCCGGCGGAGGTCGTTCCGGTACTCCACCAGCGTCCCTGCCTGGGCGTCCCCGGCGAGCCCGACGGCAGGGCGTGCCAGCGCCAGGAACCACGTGACGTGGCGCTCCGCAACGAGATCGACCTCGCCCGCTGCCTCCAGCCGCTCCCGTGCGAACTCGGCGACCGTCGGGAGGAGCCGGTAGCGGGGCCCTCCCGAGGCGAAGTCGGGTTCGAGCAGGTGGACGTCCACCAGGACCGTCAGGGCATCGAGCAGGCGGGGCTCATCCCAGTCGGCGTCGGCGCAGATCGCCCGGATGGCGTCGAGCGATGCCGGACCATCGAACTCCCCCATCCTCCTCAGGAGGACCTGCTCGGTCGCGCCGAGGAGCCGATGGCTCCATTCGATCGCCGCCCGAAGCTCCCTGTGGCGGCCGGTGCGCTCGGTCGCCCTCAACGGCGCCAGGTCGAGCGGAGTGACACGCGCGAACGCGGCGAGCTGCGCCTCGGGCGGCAGCGCGGGCACCCGGGCCGCCGCGAGCTCGAGCGCGAGGGGGAGGCCGTCGAGGCGCCGGCAGAGCTCTACAACCGTGCCGACGTTCTCCGGCGTGCACCGGAATCGCACGTCCACGGCGCTGGCCCGGTCGCAGAACAACGCCACGGCGGGCGAGTCCAGCAGTGACTCGACGGCCGGCTGGTGCCCATGACCGCTCGCCAGCGCCTGGGGCAGCCCGAGCGGGCCCAATCGCAACACGTGCTCGCCCGGAACGCGGAGTGGTGCCGTGGCCGTGACGAGGAGCCGGCTCGCCGGGCAGCCGTCGAGGATGTCCAGCACGACCTCCGCGCCTCCCGGGACGTGATCGAGGTCGTCCGCGAGCACCAGGCTCGGCGTGTACCGGAGGCTGCGGCGAAGGGCGTCCTCTGGAGGCTGTCCCTGTGCGACCTGGAGAGCGAGGGCGTCGGCGAGCGCGCCCGGGATGAAGCCCCGGTCCTGGATCGACGAGCAGTCGACGAAGACGGCGCCGCCCGGGAACTCCCCGTCGATCCGGCGCGCGACCTCGGACGCCAGCCTGGTCTTGCCGGCCCCGCTGCGACCCGTGATCGTGACGACGCCGGCGGCGGGCGACCGCAGCAGTGCCACGAGCGCGGCGACGTCCTCGTCGCGGCCGATGAACGATGTCCGTGCCGGCGGCGGACGTCTGCGCCGATCCGGGGTGTTCCGATCGAGCGGAGTCGGCGCGCGGAGACGCGAGTGTGGGCTCACCCGGATCCTCCCCCAACCTCCCCTCCCAGGGGGGTCCGGATCGGATTGTATCGTGAGGTCACCTGGCTGGAACCATGACCGCTGTCAGACCGCGCTGCCGCGCGCGCTCAGAAGCCGGGCGCGAACGCCCCTCGCATCGGCGCCTGCCCCCTGCATCGCCGCCGGCCCCCTGCATCGGCGCCTTCCCCCTGCATCGGCGCCTTTCCTGCATCTGCGCCGCCCGCCCCCTGCATCGGCGGCTTTCCTGCAGGAGTTGCACCCGGTGACCGGTATGTCCGGCGGGGGCCGTCATCGGATGGCACGCAGCCGCGGCGACCGCGCCACACGCGGTCACCTGCGCTCGGCCGAGTGTGACCGCGGGTGCCTCGCGCACGGTAACGCCGGTCAGGGCCGGGCACGAGCCGACTTACGGTTCTGGCCGTGCAAGTTCTGCAGGATGCGGCAGAGACGTACGCTGAAGGAATGCGGCCCAGGCAGACGCCGCAGGCACGCGGCCCAGGCGGACGCTCAGGTCTCCCCTGCGCCGCACCACGACGCCCGGCCCGGGATCACCGGTCACCCCCGTTCGCCGCCGCGACGCCGCCGAGGATGGCGGCCAGCTCGCGCGGCCGTGACCACATCGGCCAGTGGCTCGTGGGCAGGTCGATCCAGGTGACGTCGCGCAGTTCCTTGAGGCCGGCCAGAAACGGCCAGTCGTGGTCCCTGGCGTACGCCTGGTACTGCTCCGCCGTGTACCCGGTGCAGATCATCGTGCTCGGGATCTCGCGACGCGCGTCGTTGGTCAGCTCGGCGCCCTCGCGGAGGAGCGCGCCCGGCTCGGGCACGGCGCGCCGCCGGAACGTCTCGAGCTGCGCCTCGCTGAGCCCGTCGAGGTTCTCCTCGGCGACGAGCTCGTCCCAGTTCAACGGCCGCTCGACGCCCTCGAACCCCGGGTCCACGGCGCCCTTCCCGGGCGCGGTGTCCACGTAGACCATGGCCGCGATCCGGTCGGGGATCCGGTCGCTCGCCGCGTAGCCCGAGAAGCCGCTCGCGCTGTGGACCGCCAGGACAACCGGCCGGCCCGCCGCCCCGACCGCCGCGCAGATCGCGTCGACGTGGTCGGCGAAGGTGACCCTCGACCGGTCCGCGTCGGCCGACTCGAGCCCGGGCAGCGTGATCGCGCTGACCTCGTGCCCGTCGGCGCGCAGGATGCCCGCCACCTCGTCCCACGCCCAGGCCCCGAGCCAGAACCCGGGAACCAGGATGACCGGTGCGCTCGCCATGGCTCGAACCCCCCTGTGCGCTGGCATGGGCGGCGTTCCGCGCCACCCATGATGCGCGGCGATCATGACGGAACGTGGCGGGAGTGTCGCGCCGAGGCACATCCCGATGCAACGCCCAGCGCATGTGACAATCGTCACAAGCAACGGGCGCTTCGGCACTGTCGGGCAGACGGCCGCCGACCTCTACTGACGCCAATCCAGGAGACCCGGCCAGGGCGGCGCGCCCACGCTCCCGCCTGCGAGGGGGCCCGGTCCGCCGGATTGCAGCCTCAACGGGAGGCCTGCCATGACCCTGATCATCGAGACGGAGCGGCTCACCAAGTACTACGGCCGCCACCGAGGGATCGTGGACCTCGATCTCGCGGTGCACGAGGGCGAGGTCTTCGGGTTCCTCGGGCCGAACGGCGCGGGGAAGACCACGACGATCCGCCTGATGCTCGACCTCATCCGCCCCAGCAGCGGGCACGCCCGCGTCTTCGGCATCGAGACGTCGGTCGACCCGGCGTCCATCCACCGGCGGGTGGGCTACCTCCCGGGCGAGTTCGCCCTCTACGACCGGCTCACCGGCGGCCAGACGCTCGAGTACTTCGGGAACCTCCGGGGTGGCGTCGACGCACGGTACCGGGCGGACCTGGTCGCGCGCTTCGACCTGGATCCCACGCGCCGCTTCCGCGAGTACTCGAAGGGCAACAAGCAGAAGGTGGGGCTGATCGTCGCCCTCCAGCACCGGCCCGAGCTGCTCGTCCTCGACGAGCCCACGGCGGGCCTGGACCCGCTGATCCAGCAGACGTTCTTCCAGC
>JAKAMV010000303.1 GCA_021812735.1 Chloroflexota bacterium
CTGCCCGTGACCTACTCCATCGTGGCCCGCGACGCGGCGACCGGCGATCTCGGCGTCGCCGTGCAGTCGCGATTCCTGTCGGTGGGCTCGGTGGTGCCGTGGGCGCGCGCTGGCATCGGCGCGATCGCGACGCAGTCCTACGCGAACGTCGCCTACGGACCCGGTGGTCTGGACCTCCTGGCGGGCGGCGCCGACGCGGCGACCGCGGTCGCCACGCTCACGAAGGCCGACGCGCTCCGATCGCAGCGCCAGCTGGGCATCGTCGACGCCCGGGGCCGGTCGGCCAACCACACCGGCCGCTCCTGCTTCGCGTGGGCGGGCGGCAGGACGGGTCCCGACTACGCGGCCCAGG
Organism: Chloroflexota bacterium; assembly: GCA_021812735.1. Next base: position 353 of record JAKAMV010000303.1, read on the forward strand.
GCAACATCCTCGCGGGCGCCGCCGTGGTCGACGGTCTCGCCGACACGTTCGAGCGCGGCGGGCTCGCGTTCCCCGAGCTGCTGGTGGCGTGCCTCGAGGCGGCGGAGGCCGCTGGCGGCGACCGTCGCGGCAGCGAGTCGGCGGCGCTGCTCGTCGTGCGTGACGGCGGCGGCTACGGGGGCGGCAACGACCGCTGGATCGACCTGCGCGTCGATGACCATCTGGACCCGGTCGGGGAGCTCGGCCGGCTCCTGTCGCTGACGCGCCTGTACATGGAGCGCCCCGCGGCGTCCGATCTGGTGGCGGTGGACGCGGCGTTGGCCGCGGAGCTGCGAGACCACCTTGATCGACTCGGGTGGGGCCCCGCCTCGGGGCGCACGGGCGTGCCGGTGTTCGCGCCGATGTGGCCCGACGAGGCGGAGCCGGGCGAGGACCGGCCCGCGGTGGGCGAGCCGCGGCCGCTCCCGGACGGCTGGGACGCTGCGTGGCAGGAGCGGCTGCTGGCCTGGATGTCGGTCGAGAACCTCGAGGAGCGGGCTTCGGCGGCCGGCTGGATCGATCCGCGGGTGCTCGCCTACCTGCGGATGGCCGCCACCGCCCGGGGCTGACGAGAAGCCCAGCCAATGGCCGCGACCTGGACGGCCCCCGATGGGTGACGCTCCCGCGCCTTGGACGCTGCGCCGGGCAACGGGCGCCGACGCGGTGGCCATGGCGGCGATGCACATCCGCGCCTGGCAGGCCGCCTATCGAGGCATCGTCCCGGACGCCCACCTCGACGCGCTTGATGTCGGGACCCGCGCGGCGCGATACCGCCTGGACAAGCCTGCCCCCGACGACCCGGAGACGTGGCTCGCGGTCACGGAGCCGGCCGGGGACGTCATCGGCTTCGTCGTCACGGGGCCCTGCCGCGACGAGGGCCTTCCGGGTCTCGGCGAGGTGTGGTCCATCTACGTCGACCCGGCCCACTGGCGGGAAGGCGTCGGGGCCCGACTGATGGACGACGCGGTCGCCCGCCTGGACCGCGCCGGGTTCTCCGAGGCCATCCTGTGGGTCCTGACCGACAACCTGCGGGCGCGGCGGTTCTACGAGGCGAAGGGCTGGCACGCTGACGGCGGGACCAAGACGATCCAGATCGGCGGCCAGGCGACCCGCGAGACCCGCTACCGGCGCGCCATCGGCCGGGCCGGGTGACCGGTATCCTCGCGGCCATGCCCGACCGACCGAGCGACCCCCCGTCCATCCCCACCGAGCGCCTCGAGCTCGTCTCGATGTCGCTCGAGTTCATGAAGGCGCTCGAGGCGGGCGAGAGCGATGAGGCGGCACGCCTCATGCAGGCACAGCTGCCAGACGACATGGCCGAGGACCTGGCCAACTTCCTGCGCTACCGGATCCCCGAGCTCGAGCGCGATCCCTCGATCCGGCCGTGGCTGGGCCGCTCGATGGTCTGGACGCACCCCGACGGGCGCCGCGAGGTCATCGGCACGATCGGCTTCCACGCCCCGCCCGATGGCGATGGCCGCGTGGAGATCGGGTATCGGGTGGAGCCCGCCTGGCGCCGGAAGGGCATCGCCACCGAATGCGCGCGGGCGCTCCTCGCCTGGGCCGAGTCGCAGGGCGTCCACCGCTTCCGCGCCTCCGTCGCCCCCGACAACACGGCCTCGCTGGCGGTCATCGACTCGTTCGGATTCAGGCGCGTCGGCGAGCAGATGGACGAGGTGGACGGCCTGGAGCTCGTGTTCCACCTGGACCGGCCGGCAGCCGGGGACAGGGGAGCTGGAGCCGGGTGAGGCGCCGCGCGCCGGCAGCGGCGCCTGCATTGCCCGCACTGCCGATGGTGCGTGCCGGACCAAGGACTGCCGGACGGCGGAACGTTCGTACCGTGGCGACCGCGCAGTCCCGTCTGCCACGGTTGACGCGGTGCGATTGCGCGCCATGGTCAGCTTCGAGGGGGGCCCGGCCCGTCGACTCTCGCTGCGGCCGGTCGCCGCGCGGGAGGTGGTGAAGTCAGCGGCATGACAGCGAAGCCGCGTCCCCGGCATTCGCCGGCGCAGCCGACCCCCGCAGATCGGCTTGGCGCCGTCGCCCCGACGCGAGCGCCGGGTGGTCGACGCCCGCCCACGCAGCTGATCGGCACCCTCGCCCAGGTGTCCGGCATGGCATGGTCCACCGACACGGACCTGCGGTGCACGAGCTTCCTGGGCCCGGGGCTTGAGGGCCTCGGCATCGTCCCGGGCGACGTCATCGGCGCCCGGATGGAGGAGCTCCTCGGGACGACGGACCCCTCAGACCCGACCATCGCCGCGCATCGCCTCGCGCTCGCCGGCAGCGGTTCGGGCTATGAGGCGACGTTCGGCGGCCGCGACTTCGTGGTCCATGTCGAGCCCCTGCGGGCTGCGGACGGCGCGATCCAGGGCGTCATCGGCGTCTCGTTCGACGTCACCGAGCACCGGCGCGCCGAGGCCGAGGTGCGCGAGAGCGAGGCGAGCTACCGCGCCCTGGTCGAGCAGTCAGCTGACGGGATCCTCGTGTCCGACAAGAGCGGCATGTACGTGGAGGCGAACCCTGCGATCTGCCGCATGCTCGGCTACACGCGCGAGGAGATCCTGAGCTTGGCCTCGCCGGGCCTGCGGGCCGATGACGACCCGCTGACGCCCGGGGATATGGACGCGCTCTTGGCGTCGAGGAAGCGGGGCGAGGGACTGGTCGTCGAGCGCCGCTACCGGCGGAGCGACGGCTCGAGCCTGCCGGCCGAGGTCAGCTTCATGGAGCTGCCCGACGGACGCCTGCTGCGGACCATCCGCGACATCACGAGCCGGCTGACCGCGGAGGACGCCCTCCGCAGCAGCGAGCGCAACCTGGCCGAGGCCCAGCGGCTCGCCCACATCGGCAGCGCGGAGTGGGACCTGGCGACCGGCGTCGCCCTGCGCTCCGACGAGCTCCACCGGATCTACGGAATGGAGCCGGGGACGATACCTGCCACGACGGAGGCGTTCCTTGCGTTCACGCACCCCGATGACCGAGCTCGCGTGCGGTCTCTGGTGGAGGCCGCAGCGGCGGGCGGTGGCAGGTACGCGACGGACTACCGCGCCGTCCGACCCGACGGGAGCGTCCGGTTCATCCACGAGGAGGGTGAGCTCATGCGGGATCCGAGCGGTGCGCCAGCGCGCCTGGTCGGGACCGTTCAAGACGTGACCGACCGGCTCGTCGCCGACACGGAGCGCGCGCCTCGTCGCGGCCGTCGAGCATGCGTCCGACTCGGTGGTGATCACCGACCTGGCTGGCACCGTCGAGTACGTCAACCCCGCCTTCGAGCGGATGTCCGGGTACCGCCGCGACGAGGCGGTCGGCGAGAACCCGCGGATCCTCAAGAGCGGCCGCCAGACCGCGGCGTTCTACCGGGCTCTGTGGCGGCGGCTGGGCCACGGGCAGGCCTGGTCCGGCACCCTCGTCAACCGGCGCAAGGACGGGTCGGTCTACGAGGTGGAGGCGACGATCTCGCCGATCCGCGCCCCGGGCGGCGGGGTGACCGGGTACGTCGGGGTCCAGCGTGACGTGACAGCGGTCCGGGCCTCCGAGTCAGCCTTGGCATCCGAGGTCCGCGAGCGGGCGCAGGTTGCCGCGGCGCTCGCCCGCCTCCAGCCGGGCCCCACCGCCGAGGAGACGGCAGCCGATATCTGCAGTGAGCTGCTGGCGCTGCCGGGCCTGGACATCGCGGCTGTGTTCGATTTCACCGGGCCCACGCGCGCCGTGCCCCTCGCCTCGGGCGGCCCCACGGGCCTGCCGTTCAGCCCGGGCGTGGCGATCCCCGCGCCGCGGGCGGAGTACCTCTACGAGCGCGCGCTCCGGGGTCCGTGGGCCGAGGAATGGCGCGCACGCCCCGAGGACGGTGCCTACGGCGTGGCGATGCTGCGGGTGGGGACCAAGGCGTCGGCCTTCGCGCCAATCCGCAACGGCGACGGCCTCCTGGGCCTCGTCGCCGTCGGGACCACTGACGCGGCGTACGCCCGCCACCTCGTGGACCACCTGCCGATCGTCTCGGAGTTCGCCGCGACCGCGAGCGCGCTGTTGAGCCCTCGGCTCGAGTTCGGGCACCGCGCCGACGTGGCGAGGGCCCGGATCGCGCAGGTTCTCGCGGACCGGGCATTCCAGCCGGTGTTCCAGCCCGTGCTGACGCTCGGCACGAGGCGATGCGTGGGCTACGAGGCGCTGACGCGATTCGCCGACGGCACGCCGCCCGACCGGATGATCCGCGAGGCGCGGGCCGTCGGCCTCGGGCCGGACATCGAGCTCGCGACCCTCACGGCGGCCATCGAGGCGGCTCGATCCCTGCCGGGCGGCCGCTGGCTCAGCCTCAACATCTCGCCCGACGTCTTGGTGCTCACGGACCGGCTGGTCGGCCCCTTCGCCGCCACGCCGCGACGCCTCGTGCTCGAGGTCACCGAGCACGAGGCGATCGACGAGTACGCCGCCGTCCGGTCCGCCGTGGCCCACCTCGGCCCGTCCGTCAGGCTCGCGGTCGACGACGCCGGGTCCGGCTTCGCGAGCCTGCGCCACGTCGTGGAGCTTCGGCCGCAGTTCCTCAAGGTGGACATCAGCCTCGTCCGCGACGTGGACCGGGACCTCACGCGACAGGCGATGGTCGCCGGGCTGGCGCAGTTCGCGCAGCGCGCACGCTGCACCGTGATCGCCGAGGGGATCGAGACCCGCGCTGAGGCCGACATGCTTCGGGAGCTCGCCGTCCGCTACGGGCAGGGGTACTTCCTGGGGCGGCCGGTCCCTGCTCCGGGCGACGAGGCTGCCCGGCGGTAGGCCGATCGGCCGCCGGACGGCGGGCGACGAGCGCGCTGCGGTGTCATCAGGACGGACCCGCGCTGCGGCTCCCTCGGTGCCGTCCCGCCGATCGCAGCGCCGTCAGGATGGGCCGCGTCTCGTGGCGGCCACCCGGTTGCGGCCGCCCCGCTTGGCCGCCGAGAGCGCGAGGTCGGCCGCCCTGACGAGCGCCTCCTCCGTGGGCTCAGCGGGATCCAGCTCGGCGCAGCCCGCGGACACCCGGGCGTGCAGCGGCTCGCCGCGCGGGCCCGCGATCACGCGTCGCTCGAGTCCGGCGCGGACCTCCTCGGCCACGCGGAGGGCGTCCTCCAGCCCGGCGTCCTCCAGGACCACCACGAACTCCTCGCCGCCGTACCGGGCGACGAGGTCGCTCGAGCGCAGCCGCTCGCGGAGCAGGCCCGCGAACGAGCGCAGCACGTCGTCGCCCGCCTGGTGCCCGTGCTCCTTGTTGAACCGCCCGAAGTGGTCGAGGTCGAACATGATGGCCGAGGGCCCGAACCCGTCCCGCGTCCGCCGCCACCGGGCGAGGGCCAGGTCGAGGGCAGCGTCGAAGTGGCGGCGGTTGTAGAGGCCGGTCAGGCCGTCGTGGATCGCGAGCTCCGAGACCTCCTGGTGCAGGTCCGCGTTGGCCAGCGCCAACGCCGCCTGCATCCCGAGCAGCCGCATGACGTCGCACTCCATGTCCGTGAACGGGTGGTCCAGGCTGCCGCGGCCGATCGAGATCGCGCCGAGGACGAGGTCGTCGCGCACGAGGGGCACGCTCACCGACACCAGCGCCTCGAGCGGGATGAGGTCGCGCACGCGGCTCCAGTAGTCGTCGCGGTGGAGGGTCGTCGGGCCGACAAACTCACCCGACTCGATGGCGCGGCCCGCCGGCCCGTCGCCCGGCTCGACCTCCGACCCGACGACCGAGGCGTCGAAGCCGCGCTCCGCGCGCAGGACGTACCGGCCAGTCGCCCGGTCCAGCGTCGTGAGCGTCATCACGTCACCGGGGAAGATGGCGGCCAGGGCGTCCACCAGCGCCGGCACGAGGCGGTCCGGCTGGAGGATGGCGCCGGTCGCCTGGGCAAAGTCCGTCAGGCCGGCCAGCAGGCGGGCACGCTCGGCCAGCGCCTGCTGCTCGCGCCCGAGCAGGAGCGCCCCGGCGATCCGGTCCGCCACCATCTCGGCCAGCCGCAGGTCGCGCTCGGCCAGGGGCGCCTCTGCCGTCGCCTCGATGTCGAGCACCCCGATAAGCTGGCCGTCGGCGCGCAGCGGGACGGCGATCTCGCTCCGGACGTCCGGGTTGGCCTCGTAGTAGTCGGGGTCGGTCCGGACGTCGCGCACCCATTGCGCCGCGCCGGTCCTGACGACCCGCCCCACGACCCCCAGGGTGATCGGCACCGTCGCCGGCAGCGTCCCGAGACCCCGCGCAGCGCCGACCCGGACCCGGTCCCCGTCGACCAGCAGGAGGCTCAGGTGCCGGTAGCCCATCTGGTCGGCGAGGGTCCCGAGCACCGCGTCGAGCGTGTCCGGCGTCGGCCCCCGCCTGGCGAGCAGCTGACTGACCGCGGCGATGCCCCGGAGCGCGTCGTCGGTGCGCCGCTGGTCGGTGATGTCCGTGCCGGTCGCGATGATGTGGCTGATCTTCCCGTCATTGTCGGTCAGGCAGCTGTTCGACCACCTGATCAGGCGGCTGGTCCCGTCGCGGCGCAGCCAGCGGTTCTCGTGCGTGCTGGGGAACGACCCGTCGCGGAGGTCGCCGAACACCGCGCCGACGGCCGCGCGCTCGTCGGACGGGATCAGCCGCTCCCAGACGGGGAGGCCGACGACCTCCGCGGCACGGTAGCCCGAGAGCTCCTCGCACGCCGCGTTGAACCGGACGACGCGACCGTCCGGGTCGAGCACGACGACCAGCGAGGCGGCAACGTCGAGGACGGCGCTCACGAACCGCTCCTCGATCGTCAGGGCGCGGTTGGCCTCGACCGTGCTGGTGACGTCGCGGCTCACCGACACGCTGCCGACGACCTCGCCCGCCACCACGCGGGGCTTGACGGTCGACTCGATCCACAGCTCTGAGCCGTCGCGCAGCCGCACCGTGCCCTCGCCGCGCCACGTGCGCCCGGCCTCGACAGCCGCGAGGAGCTGCCCGACATCGGCATCGCGCATGCGGAAGGGCATGACCTCGGCGAGCGGCCGTCCGACCGCCTCGGCCGCCGTATAGCCGAACATCGCCGCCGCCGAATCCGCCCAGTGCGTGATCCGGTTCTCGAGGTCCGTCGCGAACACCGCGTCCGGGATGTCGCCGATCGTGACCTCGTCGGCCTTCGGGACAGCCCCGGCATCAGCGGGCGTTCGAGGGCGCCCCGAGGCGCCAGCTTGGGATTGGCCCCTGCTGCCGGGTGCCGCGACGCTACGGCGGACGCTGACGGGCTTCTTCATGTCTTCACGGGCGATCGCGGGACGCGGACTGCACGATAGGAGGGTCGGGAGCGGCCCTTCTATCCCACAATAGGCCGTCCACGTGGCCCGATCGTCACATGCGGGCCACGGTGCCGGATCGACGGCGAGACGGGCGGGGCCCCCTTCCGTGCCGCCCGGCACGACCGACGATCCCGGCGAGTCGAACGCCCATCAGCGGACGGGCGCCGGGCCCGTGGAGCGCCGGGCCACCATCTCCACCGGGAGGCTTAGCTCGTCGGACCGGGGCGTGGCAATCGCAGGGGCACCATCCCGCGGCGGGTCGAGGAGCAGTCGTGCTGCCGCGTACCCCTTCAGGCGCAGCTCCTGGTGGACGGTTGTCAGGGCCGGCCGGGCATGGGCGGCCGCCGCGATGTCGTCGAAGCCGGTCACCGAGAGGTCGGCCGGCACCCGCAGGCCGGCGGACCGCGCCGCGCCCATCGCGCCGATCGCCAGACGGTCGGTCATCGCCAGGATCGCCGTCGGGCGGTCGGGCAGCCCGAACAGGAAGCTCGCCGCCTGGGCGCCATGCGCCTCGTCGCTGTGCGCGCACTCGAAGATCGGGACGGCGGCGGCGTCCACGCCGGCCTCGGCGAGGGCCCCGACGTAGCCCGCGAGGCGGGCGGCCGCGCTCTCGAAGATGCTCGACTCGGCGCGCTCGAGGCTGCACGGGCCCGTGTACCCGTCGCCCTGGAACCGCAGGGCGATGATGCCGAAGCGGCGGTGGCCGAGCCCGAGGAGGTGCGCGGCGAGGTCTCGGGCGCCACCCTGGTTGTCCACGGCGACGGTCGCGACGTCGGGGAGCCGTGGCTCGTCGACGACCACCGTCGGCACGCTGCGTGCCAGCGCGGCCTCGAGCCGACGCGAGCCGCGGGGCAGCGCATAGGCGATGAAGCCGTCGACCGCGACCTGCCCGACCGTGCTGGGGTCGGCCGCGTGAATGCCGCCGGGCACCACCAGGAGGCCGAGGCGGCGCTCTTCGCAGGCGTCGGCGATCCCCTTGAAGAGCTCGCCCGCCACGGGGTCCTCGAGGGCGAACGGCAGCGATTCCGGGAGGATGACGCCGATGGCGCCGGCCCGCCGGGTCCGGAGCATTCGCGCCATGGCGTCGGGCCCGGCGTACCCGGCCTCGCGGGCGGCCTCGAGCACGCGGCTCCGCAGCCCGGCCGAGAGCTGGTCTGGCCGGCTGAAGGCGTTCGAGACGGTCGTCTTGGAGACGCCGAGCCTTTCCGCGAGATCGCGGATCGTGAGCTGGGGCCGCGGCTTCTCGGGCTCGTCCATCGCGTCCATCGTAGGCGCCGGGCTCGCGGATCGCAGCCCGCGGCACGTCGCCGGCCCGGATGGCCCCTTCCTGCGCCGGGTCTTGACCGGTCCAGATCTTCGCGCTATGCTGACGTTGGTCTTGACCGGTCCAGAAGCGTTCCTCCGCCAGTCAGGAGACGGGTCCAGACAAGGAGCAAAGGATGTACACAACGGCAATGTCCGAGGCCCAGGACAAGGCGCGCGAGATCATCGAGTCCAGCATCGCCGAGGCGCCCGACTTCTGCGCCTGCGGCCGGGCGATGGCCATCGACACGCGGGGCGGCCAGGTCTGGATCGAGTGCGAGAGCCTGTCCGGCAAGAGCGGCTTCCGCCACGTCCTGGCCTCCGGGTTCCACGACTGGCGCGTTATCGACCTGCCGGCTCCGCTTCCGGCTGCCGCCTGAGCCGACGCGCACGGCACCCGGCGCACCAGCGGGCGCGATCGGCCTCTGGCCTGGTCGCTCCTAGGCAGACACCACGTCACGACGCCCGAAGGCCCAGGTGCCGAAGACCGCCATCACGATCGAGGGGATGCCGAGCGCGAGGTAGCGCCAGGGCTCGGCGCCGTTGACCAGCGGATCGCCGCCGAATGCCCAGTCCCAGGGCGAGAGGTGGGCGAGCGGCTTGAGGGTGTCGCTGAGCGGGAACAGGGCCGAGACCAGTGCCCCGGCCACAGCCACCAGTGCGCCGGGAAGGGCTGCATCTCGAGTCCGGTGACGATCCGATGAAGTACGTCGAGCTCGCGCACCGGCCGTCCATGGAGATGTGACCCGGCGGAGCCCCGGTGTCGGTCGCCGCAGCCCCCGCCCGCCAAGACGTCGAGGTCGCGGACGCCCACAATGGCCGGGC
>JAKAMV010000304.1 GCA_021812735.1 Chloroflexota bacterium
AAGCCGGGGCGGCCGCCGAGCGCCCACAGTCCCGCTACGCCAGCGCGCCCGGCACCCGCCTGCCGAGGAGCCCGCGGACGCGCGCCCAGGCCCGCGCCCGCTCCTCGCCGGTGGTCAGCGGGATCACCGCCAGCAGCATCGAGAGCGAGCCGTACCACAGGGCCGGCAGCGCCAGCATCGCGCCCACGGGCACCGTCCAGCGCTGGTCGCGGCGCGCTCCCCAGGCGATCAGCAGCACGCCGACGGGACCGCGAACCACCAGCGGGACCGGGATCGCCGCCCAGGTGCCGCCCTTGCCGGTGTTGGACCGCAGCAGGTCAACCCAGTCGTGCCAGGCCTGCGGCATGAGCAGGTACGAGGCCAACGCGATCCCCGCGGTCGCCCCCAGCGCCATCGCCACCTGGCGCCATTCCCGCCGCAACGCGAACCACAGCAGCCCGACGCCGGGCGTGATCTTGGTCAGCAGCGCGAACGACCAGGCCCACGGGTGGCGGAACCCGGCCACGATGGCAAGCGCCAGCAGCAGCGACACGTTGCCGCCGGCGATTTCCATGGCGCCCGCCAGCAGGCCCAGCAGGAAGTACTCGGGACCGGTCAGGAACCACACGGCCGCGATCAGGATGGCCGTCCAGACAGCCACGAACAGCGGCCAGGGAAGCAGGTTGAGCGGGTACAGCACCTGCGCGAAGGCGGGCGAGTACGGGTACGCGCCGATCGCGTTCCAGTCGGATCGCCCGGCGTACAGGCTGGCGTAGTCGAAGCCGTGGTAGGAGCGCGCGTCCTGGGCCGTGACGGGCTGGCCGTTCCACACGTTGGGGGCGTTCACGTTGGGGTTGGACCACGCGATCACCATCACCCACATGACGACCGCCAGCGCGACTCCGGCGACCAGCCACGGGTCGGGGCGGCGGCGGGCGGCGGGCACGGTTCGGCTCACGCGCCCATTGTCGGGGATCGGGCGCCGGCGCGGCCTGCTCGCACCCGCGGAGCACCTCCATGGGCGCCTCGACGCCCAGCAATTCGGCCGAGACCGGTGACCCGACGGCTGGGTACGATGCCCGCTATGAAGATCGGTGCGCTCCTGCCCCTGTGCGAGGCCGATGGCCCCGGCGGCTCCCTTTGGCCGGCGATCCGCCACCTCGCCGTCACGGCCGAGCAGGCCGGGCTCGACAGCCTGTGGGCCTACGACCACCTCCTGCTCCGGATGCCGGGCGACGAGGAGGGCGGGCCCCACGACGCGCTGGCGATCCTCACGGCCGTGGCGGCGGTCACCAGCCGCGTCGAGTTGGGCACGATCGTGCTGGGCACGGGGTTCCGCACCCCCGGCGTCACCGCCAAGATGGCCGCCACCCTCGACGAGATCTCCGACGGCCGACTCGTCCTGGGACTCGGCTCGGGCTGGCACGAACCCGAGTACGCCGCCTTCGGCTACCCGTTCGACCACCGTGTGGGCCGGTTCGAGGAGTTCCTCGCGGTGGCGCTGCCGCTGCTCCGCGGCGAGCGCGTCACGTTCCGCGGTGCCTGGCACCAAGCCGATGACGCGGTCCTGCTGCCGCGGCCGACGCGGGGCACCCGGCTGCCGGGCCGGATCCCCATCCTCATCGCTGCCAAGGGCGAGCGGATGCTGCGGCTCGCCGCGCGCCACGCCGACGCCTGGAACACCGCCTGGTTCGGCATGCCGTCCGACCGGTTCCACCAGCGGCGCGGCGACCTGGTTGCCGCCTGCGAGGCGGAGGGCCGCGATCCCGGCACGATCGAGGTCACGGTGGGCCTGACGATCGACGCCGCGACGTCGAGCGGCGGCCGGACCCGGGCCGACAACGCGCTGCCGCCCGACGTGGACCAGGTGGCCCGCGCGCTCGACGCCTGGCGCGAGCTGGGGGTTGGCCACGTCCAGGTGGACCTGCGGCCGGCCAGCGCATCGCTCGTCGAGGTGCTGGCTGCCGCGACCGCGAAGCACCGGGCGAGCTGACCGGTGGGCGCGGCGACCGATACGCAACCGTCCGGCGGCCTGCCCGAGCACGTCGCGGCCAACCGAGCCTACTGGGACGCCTACGCTCCGCAGTGGGTGGAGTCCGGCGAGCGCCAGTGGCGGCTGGCGCCGGGCGCCGAGACGTGGGGCATCTTCGGGTTCCCGGAGCCCGAGATCCGCATGCTCCCCGACGACCTGGCCGGCAAGGACGCGATCGAGCTGGGCTGTGGCACCGGGTACGTGTCGGCGTGGATGGCCCGGCGCGGCGCCCGGGTCGTGGGCATCGACAACTCCGCCGCGCAGCTCGAGACCGCGGCTCGGCTCCAGCGCGAGCACGGCCTCGCCTTCACGCTGCTCCACGGCGACGCGGAGCGCGTCCCCTACCCCGATGGCTCGTTCGACTTCGCGATCAGCGAGTACGGCGCGGTGCTCTGGGCCGACCCCGAAGTCTGGGTCCCCGAGGCGGCCCGCCTCCTGCGCCCCGGCGGCCGCCTCCACGTCCTCACGAACAGCGTCCTCTACCACCTGTGCGCGCCCGACGACGAGCGGGAGCCTGCGACCGACCGCCTGCTGCGCCCGCAGTTCGGGATGGGCCGCACCGTCTGGCCGGGCGAGGCGGCGGTGGAGTTCCACCCGAGCCACGGCGGCTGGATTCGGCAGTTCACGTCGGCCGGGCTCGAGGTCGTGGAGCTGCTCGAGCCGCAGGCACGGCCGGGCCTCGTGTCCCGCCACCTGCCCGGAGGCTCCGCCTGGGCCACCAAGTGGCCGGTCGAGGAGATCTGGAAGGTCCGCAAGCGCACATAGGCGCGGCCGGGCGGGTTTCCCGCGCCCGTTACGCCCGCTACGCCCGCTACGCCCGCTACGCCCGCTGGGCCGCTGGGCCGCTGGGCTCAGCCGGTCCGCGAGGCCGCGAGGCTCAGCCGGTCCGCCGATCTTGTCGCGAGCGGCACAGAACCTGCGCCTGGCGCGCGCCCGGCGCGCACATCTCGGCGCCATCCTGCCCTGGTGGCCCCGGACGACAGGCCCAGACGAGCCGGTGGACAGCCGCGCCGTGGCGGCATATGCTTCACGCCATATTGATCATCTTCATCAGCGAGATGATCTATCTCGGACGAAGGTCGAACTCGGACCCCATGGTCGATCCTGACGCACCCCGCTCCCCCGCCGCGCTCCGCGAGGCCATCCTCGAGGAATTGTTCGCCTATGCGCCTGCCCGGCAGATGCACCTCATGCGCCATTGGCCTGGCGGCCGCATGAGCCTGGTCCACCTCAACGTCCTGGTGGTGCTGACCGAGGCGGGCCCGCTGCCGATGAACCGCCTCGCCGAGCTGCTCGACGTGTCCCAGGCCAGCGCCACCGGGATCGTGGACCGCATGGAGCAGCGGGGCCTGGTCACCCGCGAGCGGGACGACGGCGACCGCCGCATCGTCCGCGTCGTGCTCTCGCCGCAGGGCAGGGACCTGATCGCCGGCGCGGCGGCGGAGCGCCGCGACAAGCTTGCCCGCCTGGTCGACTCCCTGGCGTCGGACGACGCCGCCGCGCTCCTCCAGGGCCTGCGAGCCATGCACCGCGCCCGCGAGACGCTCTTCCAGCAGGATCCGCCCATCCCCAACGCCACCCCGGAGGAACCCCGTTGATCAAGCTCCTGAGACGCAGCCTCGGCCCCTACAAGTGGCCCGTGCTGGTGGTCCTGCTCCTCCTGCTGGCGCAGTCGATCGGCAACCTCTACCTGCCCACCCTCCAGGCGGACATCATCAACAACGGCGTCGTCAAGGGCGACACCAACTACATCATCCGCGTCGGCGGCTTCATGCTGCTGGTGACCCTCGGGCTGATGCTCGGGTCGTTCGTGCTGGTGTTCTTCTCCGCCCGGATCGCCATGGGGCTCGGTCGTGACATCCGCGACGCCCTGTTCCGGAAGGTGGAGACGTTCAGCCAGGTCGAGGTCAACCACTTCGGCGCGGCAAGCCTGATCACGCGGAACACCAACGACGTCCAGCAGATCCAGCAGGTCGTCCTGATGATCATGGTCATGATGCTGTCGGCCCCGGTGATGATCGTGGGCGGGGTCATCATGGCCCTCCGCCAGGACGTGCCGATGACCGGGATCCTGGTGGTCATCGCGCCGATCCTGCTGATCGTCGTGGGCACCGTCATGTCCCGGGCCATTCCCCTGTTCCGGGCGATGCAGACCAAGATCGACCGGATCAACCTGGTGATGCGCGAGACCCTGTCGGGCGTGCGCGTCATCCGCGCGTTCGTGCGGACCCACCACGAGGAAGAGCGCTTCGACGTCGCCAACGCGGACCTCATGGGCACGGCGCTGACGGTCAACCGGCTGTTCGCGATGACGATGCCCGTGATCTTCCTGATCATGAACCTGAGCCAGGTGGCGGTGATCTACCTGGGCGCGTCCCGGGTCAACTCGGGCGAAATGCAGATCGGCAACCTGACCGCGTTCCTGCAGTACATCATGCAGGTCCTGTTCTCCGTCCTCGGCGCCACCCTGATGCTGATCATGGTGCCGCGCGCGCAGGTGTCCTCGAGCCGCATCAACGAGGTCCTCGACACGGTGCCGGCCATCGTGGACCCGGAGCGGCCGGTGTCCCCCGAGCGGCGCGGCCGCATCGAGTTCCGCGACGTGTCCTTCAGCTACCCCGGGGCAGAGGACCCGGTCCTGCGCAACATCAGCTTCGAGGCCAGCCCGGGCGAGACCACCGCGATCGTCGGCTCCACCGGCTCCGGCAAGTCCACGCTGGTCAACCTGATCCCGCGCCTGTACGACGCGTCGGCTGGCACCGTGCTCGTGGACGGCGTGGACGTGCGCCAGTTCGACCGCCAGGACCTCTGGCGGCGCATCGGCATGATCCCGCAGAAGGTCTACCTGTTCGGCGGGACGATCGCGTCCAACCTGCGGTACGGAGACCAGAGCGCCTCCGACGACGAACTGTGGCAGGCGCTCGAGATCGCCCAGGGCAAGGACTTCGTGAGCGAGATGGAGGACCAGCTGGAATCCCCCATCTCGCAGGGCGGCACCAACGTGTCCGGCGGGCAGCGCCAGCGGCTCGCGATCGCCCGGGCGCTGGTCCACAAGCCCGACATCTACGTCTTCGACGACAGCTTCTCCGCGCTCGACTTCCGCACTGACGCCCGCCTGCGCGCGGCGCTCGCCCGCGACCTCGGGGACGCCACGGTGCTCATCGTGGCCCAGCGCGTGGGCACGATCCTGCACGCGGACAGGATCGTGGTCCTCGACGAGGGTCGGGTTGCCGGCATCGGCACCCACCAGGAGCTCATGGCCAGCTGCGAGACCTACCGCGAGATCGTGCTGTCCCAGGTCACCGAGGAGGAGGCAGCATGAGCGGCGCGCAGCGTCCCGGCGGCGGCACCGCGGCCACGGGTCCCGGCAGCGCGCCCGCCGCGGGCATGGGCCCGGGCGCCCGGCCGGGCGGCGCAGGCTTCGGCCCAGGCCGCGGACGAGGCGGCCCGATGGGCATGGGCATGGCCATGGGCGGCGGCGCGAAGTCCAAGAACTTCGGGCCTTCGTTCCGGCGACTGCTGGGCGAGCTCCGGCCCGAGGCCCCGAGGATCGCGTTCGTCATCCTGACGGCCGTCATCAGCGTGGCGCTCTCGGTCGCCGGGCCCAAGATCATGGGCAACGCCATGGACCAGGTGTTCAGCGGGTTCCTCGGCAAGCAGCTCGGCGTGCAGTTCCCCCAGGCGGTCGGCCTCAACCACGCGCAGCTGCTGGCCGCGGCCACCAAGCTGGGCAACCAGACGTTCATCGACATGCTGAACGCCTACCCGAACCTGCTCGCGGGCGTCGGCGTCGACTTCGGCGCCGTCGGCTCGATCCTGGGAGCGGTGGCGGTGATCTACATCGTCAGCGCCCTGTTCTCGTGGACCCAGGCCTACATCATGGCCGGCGTCACCCAGCGGACGGTCTACCGGATGCGCCAGCGGGTGTCCGAGAAGCTCGGCCGCCTGCCGCTCGCCTACTACGACCGCGAGTCGCGCGGCGACATCCTGTCGCGTGTCACCAACGACATCGACAACATCAGCCAGACGCTGCAGCAGAGCCTGACCCAGCTGATCACCTCGGTCCTGACCGTGGTGGGGATGCTGATCATGATGTTCACGATCAGCTGGATCCTGGCCGTGATCTCGCTGCTGGTCGTGCCGGTGTCGGTGGCCCTGACCATGATCATCGCCAAGCGCTCCCAGGTGCAGTTCGCCGCGCAGTGGGACCGGACGGGCGTCCTCAACGGCCATGTCGAGGAGATGCACACCGGCCACGCGATCGTCAAGCTGTTCGGCCGCCAGCACGAGGCGGTCGAGGTCTTCGACCAGCACAACCGCGCGCTCTACGACTCGTCCTGGAAGGCCCAGTTCATCTCGGGCCTGATCCAGCCCACGATGCAGTTCGTGTCCAACCTCAACTACGTGTCGATCGCCGTCATCGGCGGCATCCGGGTCGCCAACGGCCAGATGACCCTGGGTGACGTCACCGCGTTCATCCAGTACTCGCGCCAGTTCACCTTCCCGATCGTCCAGGCCGCCTCCATCGCCAACGTGCTCCAGAGCGCGGTGGCGTCCGCGGAGCGCGTGTTCGAGCTGGTCGACGAGAAGGAGGAGATCCCCGACCCGGCTCAGCCGGCCCTGCTCAAGGAGCCGGCCGACGGCCGTGTGACCTTCGAGGGCGTCGGGTTCCGCTACCTGCCCGACCGGCCCCTCATCGAGGACCTCGACCTCGCGGTGGAACCCGGCCAGACGGTGGCCATCGTGGGCCCCACGGGCGCCGGCAAGACCACGCTCGTGAACTTGCTGATGCGGTTCTACGACGTGGACCGCGGGCGGATCACCGTGGACGGGCTCGACACCCGCACGATCACGCGCGACAACCTGCGCAAGACCTTCGGGATGGTCCTCCAGGACACCTGGCTGTTCAAGGGCACCGTCCGCGAGAACGTGGTCTACGGGGCCGACGGCGAGGTGCCCGAGGAGCGCTTCCGCGAGGCGGTCGAGGCCGCTCACGTGGACCACTTCGTCAAGACGCTGCCCGACGGCTACGAGACGGTCCTCGACGACGACGCGACGAACACGTCCGCCGGCGAGAAGCAGCTCCTGACGATCGCCCGTGCGTTCCTCGCGGACCCGCCGATCCTGATCCTCGACGAGGCCACGTCCTCGGTGGACACGCGCACCGAGGTCCTCATCCAGCGGGCGATGGCCCGGCTGATGGAGGGCCGCACGTCGTTCGTCATCGCGCACCGCCTGTCCACCATCCGCGACGCGGACATCATCCTGGTGATGCGCGACGGGCGGATCGTGGAGAAGGGCACCCACGACGAGCTCCTCGCCGCCCGGGGCTTCTACCACGAGCTGTACGCGAGCCAGTTCGAGGAGGCGCTGGAACCGGTGGCCTAACGCCGGTCGCCTCGCCGCAACCCCGCCCCGCCGGCACCCCCGGCGGGGCGGCTCGATTCCCGGCGCCCGGCGGGCTCGCCTGGGATGGTGGGATGGCCCGTCGCGCGACGGCGGATCCCCGCGGATCGGGACCGGGCGCCGCCGCCGATCGGGCCGGACGTCCCTACCGTGCGCTGACGCCCGGGAACAGCATCGGCGGGATGCGCGGCGAGCGCGGCGACCGCCCGTGCGGGCGGCGGACGGTGGACGAGGCGAGGCAGCGCGGCGAGGCAAGGCAGCGCGACAGCGCCCCGAGGCGGGAGGCGATCCATGACCGACCTCGTCATCGAGGCCGCCGGCCTCACCAAGCGGTACGGGCCCCGGCGGGGGGTCGAGGATGTCGGCTTCGGTGTCGCCGAGGGTGAGGCGTTCGGGTTCCTCGGCCCCAACGGGGCCGGCAAGACCACCACGATCCGGCTGCTGCTCGGGTTCCTGCGCGCGACGTCCGGCAGCGCGCGCGTGTTCGGGGCGGATGCGTTCCGCGACGCCGCGCGGATCCACGCCCGGGTGAGCTATCTCGGCTCGGACCCCGGGTTCCTCGGGGAGCTCACGGCCGCCGAGCAGCTCGAGTACCTGGGCGGGCTGCGCGGCCTGCCACGCCGGGCCTGGTTGCCCCTCGTCGAGCGGCTGGAGCTGGACCCCACGGTGCGGATCAAGCGGCTGTCCCGCGGCAACCGCCAGAAGATCGGGGTGGTGGCGGCGTTCATGGGCCGCGAACCCCTGCTCGTCCTCGACGAGCCGACGAGCGGGCTCGACCCGCTGATGCAGCGCGAGTTTCTCGCCCTTGCCGCCGAGGCGCGCGCTGCCGGGCGCACGGTCTTCCTCTCCAGCCACAACCTGATCGAGGTCGAGCGGGCATGCGACCGCGTGGCGATCATCCGAGACGGTCGGGTCGTCCAGGTCAGCGGCGTCGGCGAGCTGCTCGGCTCGCACTGGCGATCGGTCAACCTGGTCCTGGCGGCGCCGCCATCCCCCGACGCCTTCGACCTGCCCGGCGTCGAGGTCGTGGCGATGACCGGGCGCGAGGTCCACCTGATGGTCCGCGGCAACGTGAACCCGCTGCTGGGCCGGATCGCGGCCCACGCCGTTGAGGACATCGCGATCACCACGCCCGACGTGGAGGACCTGTTCCTGCGCCTCTATCGCGGCGACGAGCCCGCCTCGCCGGCCGCGCCCGGGGAGGTGCCGGCATGACCGCGTTCCGCCTGGAGCTCCGCCGCTGCCGGTCGCTCGCGCTGTGGCTGGCCGTCTCGCTGGCGGTCTACGGGGCGATCATGGGCGTGATGTACCCGTTCCTCAAGTCAAACGACGAGCTGATGCGGCAGTACATGGCGACGTTCCCCAAGGAGTTCCTGGCAGCCTTCGGCATGACCGGCGTCCTCTCGGACCCGGGCGTGTTCTTCACCACCTACATGTCCAGCTGGCTGTGGCCGATCATCGCGACCGCGGCCGCGCTGCTCCTGGGCACGCGCGCGGTGGCGGCCGACCTGGACCGGGGGTTCCTGGACCTGCCGCTCGCGACGCCGCTGTCGCGGGCCAGCTACCTGGCCACCAACATCACGGCGCAGGCGATCGTGCTCGCGGCGCTCGCGGCGACGGCCGTGCTCAGCATCTGGCTCGCGGCGGCAGCAACCGGCAACGTGTTCGATGTCGGCGGGTATGCCCTCGCAGGCGTCATGTCCTTCGCCTTCGCGTGCGCGCTCGCCGGCGCCGCGACGCTGCTCTCGGTGGTGACGCTGAGCCGGGGGCAGGGCTCGGGGATCGTCGGCGGCGCGGTCTTCGCCATGTACGCGGTGTTCGTGGTCACGCAGGTGTCCAAGGACTGGGCGTGGCTGGCGCCCCTCTCGGCCTGGGGCCACTTCCGCACCACCGAGCTGATCGACAACGGGGTGGTCCCGATCGGGGACCTGGCGCTGTTCGCCGCCGTGGCGATCGGCGGCTGGCTGGCGGCCATCTGGGCGTTCCGGCGGCGCGACCTCGCCGCGTAGGCCCCGCGGGTCGGGTCAGGCGTCAGGCGTCGGGCTCGCCGGCCCCCGGCGTGCGGGCCACCAGCGCGAGGATCTCCGCGCCGTAGCGGTCCGCTTTGGCGGGGCCGATGCCCTTGACGCGCCAGAGCGCCTCGAGCGAGGCCGGGCGTGCCTCGGCAATTGCCGCCAGCGTCGTGTCATGGGCAACCACGTACGGCGGCTGGCCGAGCTCTCGGGCCTTGTCGAGCCGCCATGCCCGGAGCGCGTCGAACAGCGGGTCCCCCGTGGCGGGCGCCGGGGTCGCCCCGCTGCCGCCGGCCGGTCGCCCGGCCGCGGGGCGTGCCG
>JAKAMV010000305.1 GCA_021812735.1 Chloroflexota bacterium
GATGGGTTTCTCTCAAGGCCATCATTCCCGATCAGTTGGGCACCTGTTCTGCTGTCTCGGATCGTGAATCAAGCCGTGGGTTCGGTGGATCCGGGCTTAGGCAGCCTTGATGGCGTAGGCGGCCGCGCCGAGCTCGTGCTCCGCGACGTGGGCGACCACGCCGGCCTGGCCCGCGGCGTAGGCGGCATCGCGCGCGGGGCCCCTGAGGTCCCTGGCGGCACCCATGGCATGACCGCCGGCCGCACGGGCCTCGGCCACCGTGGTTTCGCCTCGCGCCCACGCCCGCGCCTGCTCGATCGCTCGGCGTGGTCGCGGATCGTCGGGCCGGACCGCCTCGAAGAGCCCGAGGACGTGCTCGGCGCACGTCGCCGCCCACAGGGCGAGCAGCTGGTAGTCCCGATCCGTCAGGCTTCCGCCACGCCGCATCGTCACGAATCGAGGGTCGCGGACCTTGGGGAGGATCAACTGGACCCCTTCCTCATCGCAGCCCAGCTTAGCCGATCCGCCGTTCGCCAAGCGGTCCATCGGACGGCCACCGGTGCAGAATTCCCGCCGAGCGGTTGCGTTGACGCCCCGGACGCTGCCGCGGGCCGTCCTCCGCACCGCTAAGCGGCGCAACTGCGAGGTCGGGCGTCGGAACGACCGCTGGGCGGAGAGTCGGACCACGGACGTCGCGCCAGGGGCAGAACGAAACCGGCCGCGTCGTTCGATCGACGCGGCCGGCACGTTGGGCGCTGAAGGACGAGTCGTCCCTAGGCGGCGAACTCGCGGAGCTTGCGGCTGCGGGACGGGTGGCGGAGCTTGCGCAGCGCCTGGACTTCGATCTGGCGGATGCGCTCCCGGGTGAGGCCGAACTCGCGGCCGACCTCCTCGAGCGTCCGGGCGTGGCCGTCGTCGAGGCCGAAGCGCAGCCGCAGGACGCGCTGCTCGCGCCGGTCGAGCGAGGCGAGCACGTGCTCGATCTGCTCGCGGCGCATCCGGTCTGCGACAACATCGAGCGGGGACACGGCGTCCTCGTCCGGGATGAGCTCGCCCAGCTCGGCGTCACCCTCATCGCCGACGGGCGACTGGAGCGACACGGGCTCGCGGCCCAGCTTGCGGATCTCCTCGACCCGCTGCGGCGTCATGGTCGGCGTCTCGTCCGGGAGGGCCGCCGCGATCTCGGCGTTGGTGGGCTCGCGACCGAGCTGGGTGGAGAGCTCGCGGACGACGCGCGCCACCCGGCCCATCGTCTCGACCATGTGGACCGGGATCCGGATGGTCCGGCTCTGGTCGGCGAGGCCGCGCTGGATCGCCTGGCGGATCCACCACGTGGCGTAGGTGCTGAACTTGAAGCCGCGCTCGTACTCGAACTTGTCGACAGCGCGGATCAGGCCGGCGTTGCCCTCCTGGACGAGGTCCAGCAGTCCCATGCCCGCCTGGTTGATGTACTTGCGGGCGATCGACACCACCAGCCGCAGGTTGGCCGACGTGAGGTGGTCGCGCGACTCCTTGGCCAGGGCCTTGAGGGTCGGCTGGAGCTCCTCGACCAGGTCGTCGGCCCGGCCGGCGTCGAGGTACCGCTGGATCGCCGGGTAGGCGACCTCGCTCCGCGCCCAGTCGCGCAGGGCGCGGAGCGCCGTGCTGGCGCGGATCTCGGCGTTCGGCCGGCCCAGCTCGCCCTCGACCCAGTCGAGGACCTCGGTGAAGGACTCGACGTCGAGCCGCTCGTTGTAGACCGAGCGGAGGTCGCAGGCGCGGGTGAGCCGCTCCCT
Organism: Chloroflexota bacterium; assembly: GCA_021812735.1. The sequence continues at coordinate 1,755 of JAKAMV010000305.1, forward strand.
GAGCGCGTCGGTCTCGACCTTCTTGAGCCCGTCGACCAGGCCGAGGGCCGGCATCGTCATGAGCAGGTCGAGCGCGTCCTCCGAGCGGAGGGCCGCCGTCACGACGCGGTGCGCCGCCGCTGCGAACGGCAGGGCGTACCGGCGGTTCTTGGCGCGGGCGTTGGCCTCGGTGCCGTGGAGCGTCCACTCGTGGATCGAGAGGATGGCCTTCCAGGGCTCGTCCTTGGCCTGGGCGCCGAGCTCCATGCCCTTGGCGAGGATGACCTCCTCCTCGGCGGTCAGCAGCGGGACTCGGCCGATCTCGCGCAGGTAGAGCCGGACCGAATCGTCGGTGTCGAGGACCTCGGCCGACACCTCGACCTCGCCCTCGTCCGCCGCGACGGGCGCCGGCTCGGGCTCGGGGGGCAGCTCGGCGATCAGCTCCTCGGTCTCCAGCTCGGCGGCCTCGGGGTCGAGCTCGATCGAGGCGGCCGCCAGCGCGGCCTCGGTCTCAGGGGAGGGTGAAGTGGCTTCGAACGAGATCACGATGCTCCAGTGAAGGGGCCGCGCCACCGGGGCGACCCATGACAGGGTGCAGGAATTCCATTTGCCCGACCGTGGGGTCAGGCCCCCATGCCGGGACCACGCCTTCCCAACATGCGTAGTGGCGTGTCAAATGACACGCCATTGGACCAGAAGTCTAGGCCATCGCCGAGGGCTTGACAACCCCCCAATCCTGTTCGAATCCGGGCGCCGGGCTGATCTCGACGCCGCCGTCGCTCGAACGCCCGGGCGACCCCAGGGTTAGTTCACCAGGGTCTTGGGCGACTCGAACATGGTGCGACCGCCGAACCGGCCCCGGAGCACGTCGTCGAGGTGGTCGGCGAGGTTCCCCAGCTGCACGCACGCGAAGGCGATCTGGGCCGGGGTGACGCCCACGGCCGTCAACTCCATCGAGACGACCACCTCGCGGTCGGTCCAGAACGCGCGGCCGAAGAGGATGTTGCGGTTGATGTCGTTGAGCGACTCCAGGAGCGCAGGCGTCAGGTCGACGCCCGACACGAGGGGCGCGAACACCTGGAGCAGGGGCGGGCGGCCGGCCACGGGCCGCACGAACATCAGGGCCGAGCCCACCCTGATCGGCAGGTCGCCATCCCGGTCCGGCACGAGATCGGCGCCCGCGATGAACTCCGCGAGCGCCGTCTGCAGCGAGGCGGCCGCCTGGTCGGGCTCGGCGCTCGGGTGCGACTGGTCGGGGACGATGGCCGCCGCCGGGTGCTCGGGGATGGGCCGGTCGGGCGGAATCCCCAGGTCGGGCTCGGGAACCGGCCCGCGGTGGGCCGGGAAGCCGCCGCTGCGCTGGCGGAGGTCGTCGGGGGATGCGGCGCCGTACACCTCGCGCAGGGTGCGCACCGCCACCCCCGCCACCTCGGCGAAGGGGATCGGCTCCTGCCACTCGCGGGCCCAGTTGCGGCCCTGCGAGGCGGAGCTTGGGCGCTGCCAGCCGAGGGCCGCGAGGCGCTCCTCCTGGACCTGGCGCAGCCCGCGGCCGGGGGAGAGCCAGTGGTTGCCAGCCGCCTCGGCGCGGAACCCGAGCAGGCCGCCCTGGGCGAACTGCACGTACGCGCTCGCGCCCGTGCGCGGTTCGGCGGCGAGCGACACGACGAGGTAGGTCGCGTGCTCCATGCGGGCGAGCGCGGCAGCCAAGCGCTTCTCGAAGGCCGCCCAGGCGCCATCCGGATCCTCGACAGGATTGGTCATCGCTGAGCCTCCGACCGATGCCACGCGGCGGTCACACCTGGGAGAAGCGTACTCGTCCTCCTCGTCGCGCGGGGATCGCCCGGGCGGGCCCGCGCCGACCCGTGCCGGCCCGTGTCCGCGGCCCGCCCGCCGGCCTCCAGGGGTGCGGGCACGAGCTCCCGCGCCAGCCCGATCCTGCGGGCCGCGGGCATCACTCGCGCGGCTTGATCGAGATCCAGGTCGTCTTCGTCTCGGTGTACTGGTCGTGGGCGTGGAGGCTCTTGTCGTGGCCGCCGAAGCCCGACAGCTTGTAGCCGCCGAACGGCGTGGTGTTGTCGCCCTCAGCGTAGGCGTTGACGCCCACGACGCCGGCCTGCAGGTCGCGCGCCACGCGGTGCGCGACGTGGAGGTCGTCGGTGTACAGCGAGGCGGCCAGGCCGTACGGCGTGTCGTTCGCGATCGCCACCGCCTCGGCCTCGGTGTCGAACTCGATCACTGAGAGCACCGGCCCGAAGATCTCCTCGCGGGCGACGCGCATGTCGTTGCGGACGTTGTCGAGGATCGTGGGCCCCACGAACCAGCCGCCGGTCTCGCGCAGGATCTGCCGCCCGCCCGCGACCACGCGCGCGCCCTGCCCAATGCCCGACGCGACGTAGTCGAGCACGGTCTCCATCTGACCGCGGCTGATGAGCGGGCCGAGCCGGCTGGACGGGTCCAGCGGGTCGCCCACCGGCCAGCGCTCCAGCTCCGCCTCGAGCGCCTCGAGCAGCTCGGCGCGCCGCGAGCGGTGGACGATCATCCGCGAGCCGGCCGAGCAGTTCTCGCCCATGTTCGTGAGGATCGCGATCGCGGCGTTGGCCGCCACGGCCGCCATGTCGGCCGCGTCCGGGAACACGATCTGCGGGCTCTTGCCGCCCAGCTCGAGCAGCACGCGCTTGAGGTTGGAGTCGGCCGCGTAGTGGAGGAAGCGGCGGCCCACCTCGGTCGAGCCGGTGAACGCGACGCAGTCCACGTCCGGGTGGCGGCCGATGGCCTCGCCGACGCTGCCGCCGGGGCCCGTGACCACATTGAGCACGCCGTCGGGGATCCCCGCCTCGGACGCCAGCTCGGCGATGCGCAGCAGCGAGAGCGCGGTGTACGACGCCGGCTTGATGACCATGGTGTTGCCGGCGGCCAGGGCGGGGCCCATCTTCCAGGCCGCCATCAGGGCCGGGTAGTTCCAGGGGATCACCGCGCCCACCACCCCAACCGGCTCGCGGGTGATCGTGGCCACGATGCCCTCGGGCGCCGGGGCCACCTGGCCGTACAGCTTGTCGATGGCCTCCGCGTGCCAGCGGATGCAGTTGGCCGTCTCGGCGATGTCCACGGTGGCCGTGTCGCTGATGGGCTTGCCCGAGTCGAGCGTCTCGACGAGGGCGAGCTCACGGTTGTGGGCGGCGATCAGGTCCGCCCACGCGATGAGGAGCCGCTTGCGGTCGCCCGGGTTCATCCGCGACCAGCGGCCGTCGTCGGCGGCCCGACGGGCGGCGGCGACCGCGACGCCCACGTCCTCCGGGCCGCCCTGGGCCACCTCGGTGATCGGCTGGCCGGTGGCCGGGTTCTCGGTGGTGAACCGCCGCCCGCCCCGCGCGTCGACAAACTCGCCGTCGATGAACAGCTGCGCGCGGAGGGCGAGCGACGGGATCGCGGCGAGCGACTCGGCGCGGTCGGGGATGGGCGTCTCGGTCACGGCGGGGCCTCAAGGATGCTGGCTGGCGGGCTCGGGCCACCCAGGGCAGGCGCGAGCCGAGGTCTGCGGCTTCGGATCGTCGGCAAGCGTAGTGCCCCGTGCCCGTCAGCGCCCGACGCATCCCGTTCCGCGCTACCGTTGGGCGCCATGAGCGACGACCCTGCACGCGACGCCCTCGAGGAGGCCCTCGCCGGTCGCGGTCCCCACGAGCTGTTCCCGTGCGACCCCGCCCTGGCGGACACCGCCGCCTTCTGCAGCCACTACGGGTTCGACCCAGCGGACTCGGCCAACACGATCGTCGTGGTTGGCAAGGGCGCCGCGCCGGTGTACGCCGCCTGTGTGGTGCTCGCCACGCACCGCCTCGATGTCAACCGGGTGGTCAGGGGGCGCTTCGGGCGGAAATCCTCGTTCGCGTCCGCCGACGAGACGCGGGCGCTGACCGGCCACGAGATCGGCGGCGTCACCGTGTTCGGCCTGCCCGTGGGCCTACCGATCTGGGTTGACGCCGCCGTGATGGACCGCGAGCGGATCGTGCTGGGCGGCGGGAGCCGCAGCTGGAAGGTGATCGCCTCGCCGTCGATCCTGCGCTCGCTGCCCGGGGTGGAGGTGATCGAGGGCCTGGCCAGTCCAGTCAGGCCCGACTCGGCCGCCTGACGCCGCGGGCCGGCGCCTCTACCATGGGCACATGACGAACATGCAGCGGCTGGTCCTCGTCCTGGCATTCATCTTCGCCGTCCTGCTCGGGATCCTGCTCGCAACGACCCTGCTGGGCAACCACGGCGGTTCATCGACGTCCACGCTGCCGCCCACCGCACCGCCCTCGGCCTCGGCCCCGCCGTCGTCCTCGGCCGCCGCGTCCGCATCCGGGGCCCCCTCGGCCTCGACGGCCCCCTCGGCCTCGCCCAGCCCGACGCCCACCCCACCGCCCGGCCCGGCCGCGACCATCGCGTTCGTCCAGCTCGCGCTCGATGCCGACACCGACCCGGGCGGCACCACCCGCACGATCGCGTTCACGGCGCAGAACGGGCCAGTGAGCGTCACCCTCAAGACCGAGTCGGGCGGCAATACGGTCGCCTGCCTGCTGGCCAGCGGCAAGCAGTTGTCCTGCCGGACCGGCGTCAGCGGAACCCTCACCGCCTCAAGCGCGTCGGCGAGCGTCAGCTACCAGGTGACCCTGCGGGGTTCGGGCGCCGCCACGCCGGTCGTGGACGTGGCCGTCACGTTCCCCGCGACGAAGCCGAAGGTGACCGTCACCAACGCCCGCTTCGACGGCACCTCGAACCCGGCCTACAACGGCCTTCAGGTGGTCGCCACCCCGCGCGCCAAGGGCTACTACCACGTCACCGCCAACTGGGGCGGCCACCCGTTCCTCTATGAGGTGGACCTCATCGAGCAGGGCGGCCCCGGGCTCAAGACGATCCAGGCGGCGACCGGCTCCACCAACGTGAGCCAGGGCTTTGCCGTGGCCCCCCCGAACCCGTGGATGATCGTGCTCAAGAACAGCGAATCGGGCTTCGGCATCACCGGGCTGACGGCCGCCTTCACCTGGCCGTAGCGGCCACACGGGACTGACCATCGCCTCCAAGCACGGAGAACTGACCATGGCCACGTCGATCCAGCTCGTCTTCGACACCGCCGATCCGGACCGCATGGCGCGCTTCTGGGCGGAGGCGCTGGGCTACGTGCTGCAGCCGCCGCCGGCCGGCCACGCGAGCTGGGAGGCGTTCCTGCTCGCACAGGGCGTCCCGAGGGAGCGCTGGAACGACGCGTCGGCGATCGTCGACCCCGCTGGCCGCGGGCCGCGGATCTTCTTCCAGCGGGTCCCGGAGCCCAAGACCGCGAAGAACCGACTCCACATGGACCTCAACGTGTCCGGGCCGCACGGGACGGCGCTCGAGGTGCGCAAGGTCCGGATCGGCGAGGAGGTCGCGCGACTCACGGCGCTGGGCGCGTCGGACGCGCGGGGCGCCATGGAGAAGCAGGGCGAGTACTGGGCGCGGATGAACGATCCCGAGGGCAACGAGTTCTGCGTGCAGTGACGCCGGGGACGCCCTCGGCTCAGGTCCGCATCAGCCTCGCCGCCCCGCCGGGGCGGGCTCGACCCGCGCGCTGCCGGACTTGGGGCGGATCTCGGTAACGTGCCCGTCGTCCCAGCGCACGCGGAAGTTGCGACCGAATGGCGAGTCGGTCACCTCGAGGATCTCGCCAGCGCGGGCGGACTGCCCGACCCGCTCCGACTCGATGATGATCCGATCTCCAGGCTTCGCGTCCATGGGGCACCTCCGTGCGGCGTACCCCGAGCATCCACCCACACGCCGCCGCCGACAACAGTCCATTGGCAGCGTTCGAACGCGTCCGATTCGCCGCACCGGAGGCGCACTCTGGCCCGGGTCGGCAGCCGGACCTGTCGGGCAGTTCACCACCACGGCCGAAGCGGTCTCGCGGCCGGACGTCCGCCGACGGCCGGGCGGGCGAGCAGCAGCTGCGCCACGTCGAGGTCACCCCGCTCGAAGCCCACCCGCGCCCCGGCCATGTAGAGGCGCCAGGTGCGGGCCACCTCCTCGCCGGCGGCGGAGACAGCCTCGTCCCACGCCGCCTCGAGCCGCGCGACCCAGGCCTGCAGGGTCAGGGCGTAGTGGGGGCGGAGCGACTGGAGGTCCAGGACCTCGAAGCCGGCGATGTCGCGCGCCGCCTCCACCGCCCGCTCCACCGGGACGAGCTCGCCGTCGGGGAAGACGTAGCGCTCGGTGAACGTGGCGCGTCGCAGTCCGCCGCGCCAGGTCGCCGCGCGCGGCCACGCGGAGCGGCCACGCCCCGCGGCGGCGATGCCGTGGTTGAGGAACCGGCCGCCGGGCGCGAGCGCCTCGAGCGCGACCCCGAAGTAGCGGGGCAGGTTGGCGGCTCCCACATGCTCGAACATGCCGATCGAGGCCACGGCGTCGAACGGTCCGAGCTCGGCCAGGTCGCGGTAGTCGCGGACCTCCGCGCGGACGCGGTGCTCGAGCCCCATGAGCTCTGCCCGCCGGTTGGCCTCACCGGCCTGGCGCCCGGACAGCGTCACGCCCACAGCGTCGACCTTGTACCGCTCCGCCGCGTGGAGGATCAGCGAGCCCCAGCCGCAGCCGATGTCGAGCAGGCGCTGCCCGGGCCGCAGGTCGAGCTTGCGGCAGACGAGGTCGAGTTTCGCCTCCTGGGCGGCATCGAGGTCGCGGACTGGGTCGTCATCGCGCTCGAAGTAGGCGCACGAGTAGGTGAGGCGGCGGTCGAGCCACAGGCGGTAGAACGCCTCGCCCACGTCGTAGTGGAAGCGGATCGCCTCGAGGTCGCGGGCCCGCGAGTGGCGGGCGCCGGCCAGCCGCGCCGCCGGCCGGCGCAGCGGGGCGACGCCGTCGTCGCGATGCGCCCGGCGAAGCTCGAGCGACCAGCGGAGGACTCGACGCAGCTCGCTCGCGGACAGCCGCCGCAGGTCGATCTCGCGGGCGGCGTCGATCGCGCTCGCGATGTCCCCGTCGATGTCGATGTCGCCGCGCAGGAGCGCATCGGCGAACGCGTTCTCCGTGGGCGGCAGCATTCGCGCCAGGGCGCCCGGGCCGTGGATCCGGACACGGGCACGGCGCGGGACGTCGTCCGCGGGATCGCCCGCCGCGCCGCCCGACGCCCCGGCCTGCCCCGGATGCGAAGGCCCGCCGTCCATGGCCAGCGTGAGCCCGGTGCTGCGCGGCAGGGCGTGGGCCAGCGTGCGGACGATCGCGCTCGCGAGGGCCGGCTGTCGCCCGTCTGCCGTCGGGACGGGCTGGTCCGCGCCGCCAGCCGGCGAGCTGCCCGTCCGGGTGCCGGGACCGCGTGCTGGCACTGCAGGGGCCGGCGTCGCGGACAGCTCGACCGGGGCGCCGGACATGGTCTCGATGGTCATCGAGTCACCTCCGAACGTGGGCATGCTACGCCGGTCCGGCGGGCGGTCCAAGCTCCGGCGGCGGGCCGTCATTTGCGGGCTTCGCAACCGGCCGCGGCGGTGCCATGCTTCGTGCCCAGTCGTCTCGTCCCCAGGCAGGAGTCGCCCCGCCATGACGATGGATATCGTGCTCGTCGGGTTCATCGCCGGCTTCATCTACGGCGGCTTCCGAACCGGCTTCCTGAGGCGCCTGCTGGGGATCGTGTTCATCATCCTCGCGGCGGTCGCGGGCGCCTACGTCCGATACCCGGTGGGCGCCATCGCCAAGCAGGCGTTCCCGGACATCCCGGCCGACTATGCCAACCTCGTGGGGTACACCATCGCGTTCCCGGCGATCCTGGTGAGCCTCCACCTGTTCGAGGCCGTGTTCCTGCGCAAGGTGGTGCCGCAGCGCGGGCTGTCGCGCGGGCTCGACCAAGGGCTGGGCGCGGTCCTCGGCGGAATCGAGGCGATCCTGATCCTGTCGGTCGCCGTGGTGGTGGTGGACACGTACCTCGGGACGAACAGCAAGCTCGCCGCCGACATCCCGCCCGGGCTGCTCAAGTCGTTCACCGAGGCGCTCAACGGG
>JAKAMV010000306.1 GCA_021812735.1 Chloroflexota bacterium
GGCATCGTCGGCTCCTCGCTCATGCGTCCCACCGCCGGAAGACGAGCGCCGTGTTCTGGCCGCCGAACCCGAACGAGTTGGACACGGCCACGCGCAGATCGCGCCGGCGCGCCGTGTTGGGCGTCAGGTCGAGACCCGCGCCGGCCTCGTCGGGGTCGTCGAGGTTGATCGTGGGCGGCACGATGCCGCGCCGGAGCGCCTCGATCGTCACGATCGCCTCCACCGCCCCGGCCGCGCCGAGCGTGTGCCCGAGCATTGACTTGTTGGCGGTCACGGCGACGTTGGGGGCATGGTCGCCGAAGAGGGTCCGGATGGCCGCCAGCTCGGCCTTGTCGCCCTCGTACGTCGAGGTGGCGTGGGCGTTGACGTGGTCCACCTCGGTGGGGTCGATGCCGGCCTTCTCCAGGGCCCGGCGGGCAGCCCGCACCGCGCCGATGCCGCCGGGCGCAGGGAGCGTGATGTGCGAGGCGTCGGCGGTGGCGCCGTAGCCCACGAGCTCCGCGAGCGGGGTGGCGCCGCGGGCCTCCGCGTGCTCGAGCGCCTCGAGGACGAGCACGCCGCAGCCCTCGCCCACGACGAAGCCGTCGCGGGCCTTGTCGAACGGCCGGGACGCCCTCGCCGGGTCGCCGTTCCGGGTGGACAGGGCCTTCATCGAGGCGAAGCCGCCCAGCGTCGCCTCGTGGAGGGGCGCCTCGACGCCGCCAGCGAGCATCAGGTCGGCGTCACCGCGGCGGATGGTCTCCCACGCCTCGCCCAGCGCATGGCCGCCGGTCGCGCAGGCGGACACCGTCGAGAAGTTGGGGCCGATCGCGCCGGTGGCGATCGCCACCTGGCCGGCGCCCACGTTGCCGATGCCCATGGGGATGAAGAACGGCGAGATCCGGTCGGGGCCGCGCTGGCCCATCAGGAGCACGTTGTCGAACAGGGTGTTGACCCCGCCCAGGCCCGAGCCGACGATCACGCCCGCGCGCGCGGCGAGACCACCGTCGAACCTCGCCGGGAGGCCCGCCGACAGCTGCGCCTGGTGGGCGCAGTACAGGGCGAACTGGATGTAGCGGTCGGTGCGCCGGATCTCCTTGCGGTCGAGGACCTCGGACGGGTCGAAACCCTTGACCGCGGCCGCGATCCTCACGCTCAGGCGCGACGTGTCGAACGTGTCCACGAGCGCGATGCCCGAGCGTCCGGCCACGAGGCCCTCCCAGGTCGTCGCGACGTCGTTGCCCAGGGCCGTGACCATCCCGCTGCCGGTCACGACCACGCGGCGGGGCCGCTCGGGCCAGGTCCAGCTCATCGGACGAGCTTGCCTGTGCGCACGGTGGCGGCGCGGTAGACGTCGCCCGGCAGGCCGCGGGCCGAGATGGCGTTGGCCACCGACAGCGCGTCGAAGGCGGTGCGCCGGATCACGGCGTCGACCTGGCCGCCTGCCACGGTGACCATGGCCCACGATGCGCTCGGGTCGCCGTCGAAGACGTAGCCCACGGAGCCGCCGTTGACGATCACCTTGAAGCCCAGGTCGCGCACCTCGGGAAGGTGCGTGTGGCCGACGCAGATCACGCGCGCGTCTGTGGCCGCGGCCCGCTCGTAGATCACGTTGGGGTCCAGCGACTGGTCGAAGCCGCGCGTCTGCGAGCCCGGCGAGGCGTGCACCACGAGCACCAGGGTCTCGCCGTCGGCGCGCATCCGCCGCTCAGCCGGCAGCCGGCGCAGCCAGCCGAGCTGGTCGTCGCCCAGTTCGTCGTGGGTCCACTCGGCGACCGCGGTGATGGTCTCGGGCACGCCGTCCTGGTACTGCGGGAACGCGGCACCGTAGTCGAAGTCGCCCACGGCGATGTCGGTGTTCCCCGACACGATCAGCGCGCCCTCGGACTCCAGGTGGCGGAGCGCATCCACGCAGCCGTTGGGGTCGGGGCCGTTGAGGACGAGGTCGCCCGCCACCAGCACCGCGTCGGGCTTCTCGCGGCGGATCTCGGCCGCCACCGCCTCGAGCGCGGCCAGGTTGCCGTGGACGTCGGAGAGGACGGCGATGCGGGTCATCGCAGGACTCCGGCCGGCGGGATGACGAACGACAGCAGCCCCTCGCAGGCGATCTCGCCGTCCACCGAGGCCACCGCGCGGCCCTTGCCGAAGCGGCTGCCGAGCTTCTCCATCGTCACCTCGAGCCGGAGCGTGTCGCCCGGCACCACCACGCGCTTGAAGCGGACCTCGTCGATGCCCGCGAACAGCCCGAGCCGGTCGCCGAAGCCGGGCTGCCTGGCCACGTAGACCGCCATGGTCTGGGCGAGCGCCTCTACTTGGAGGACTCCCGGCATGACCGGGAGCCCGGGAAAGTGACCCTGGAAGAACCACTCGGTGGCGGTGACCGCCTTGATGCCCACGATCCGCTTGTGCTCCGGGTCGTACTCGGTGATGCGGTCCACGAGCAGGAATGGCCAGCGGTGCGGGATCAGCGACTCGATCTCGCGCGTGGAGTGGACGGCGCCGCTGGGCGGCGGTGCGGCTCGGTCGGTCACGGGCGGCTCCTTGCGGGGTCGTCGGAAGCGTAGGCCGCGGCGCGGCCGGCGTGCGGCTGGGTGTGTGCAGGGCTGCACGCGCGGCGGGGGCGCGGCGTGCGGACGGAGCGGTCCATCATGCCCGCTCGGCGGCTGCGAGGAAGGCCGCGGCGCCGACTCGGTCGAGCAGGTTCGTGGTGAACCTGCCGTCGAGGAACGGCTCCGAGGTCAGCAGCGCCTGGTGGATGGCGACGTTGGTGGTGACGCCCTCGACCACGAGCTCGGACAGCGCCGCCTTGCCGCGGGCGATAGCGGCCTCGCGCGTGGGCCCCCACACGATGAGCTTGCCAAGCAGCGAGTCGTAGTACGGCGGCACGTCGTAGCCCGTGTAGGCGTGGCTGTCGAACCGGACGAACGGACCGCCGGGCGCATTGATGCGCTCGATCGTCCCCGCGCCCGGCCGGAAGTCGTGCGCCGGGTCCTCGGCGTTGATGCGGAACTCGATGGCGTGGCCTTCCTGGCGCACGTCCTCCTGGGTGAACCCGAGGGGCTCGCCGGCGGCGATGCGGATCTGCGTGGCCACCAGGTCGATCCCGGTGAGCATCTCGGTCACCGGGTGCTCCACCTGGATCCGGCAGTTGATCTCGATGAAGTAGGCGTTGCCGTCCGCGTCCACGAGGAACTCGAGCGTGCCCACGTTCTCGTAGCCCGCCGCCACCACCGCCTTGACGGCGCGCTCCGCGAGCTCGCGGCGGCCGGCGGGGCTCATGGCCGGGGAGGGCGACTCCTCGAGGATCTTCTGGTGGCGCCGCTGGATGGAGCAGTCGCGCTCCCAGAGGTGGACGCCGCGGCCGTAGCGGTCCACTGCCACCTGGACCTCGACGTGGCGGTTCTCCTCCAGCCAGCGCTCCAGGTACAGGGCGTCGTCGCCGAACGCGGCGCGGGCCTCCGAGCGGCAGATGGGCAGCACGGCCGCGAGTTCGCGGCCGGAGCGGACCATGCGCATGCCCTTGCCGCCGCCTCCCGCTGACGGCTTGATGAGCACCGGGTAGCCCACCCGCTCGGCCTCCGCGAGCGCGTGCGCCTCGTCGCCGAGAAGCCCGGAGCCGGGGATGGTGGGCAGGCCGTGGGCGGCCAGCAGCCGGCGGACCTCCTCCTTGGAGGCGAACCGCTCCAGGACCTGCGACGGCGGCCCGATGAACGTGAGCCCGTGGGCGCGGACCGCGTCGGCGAACGCGTCGTCCTCGGACAGGAACCCGTAGCCCGGGTGGACGGCATCGCAGCCGGTCACCAGCGCAGCGGAGATGACCGCGGGCGCGGACAGGTAGGAGCGCCTGGCGTCCGCGGGCCCGATGCAGATGGCCTCGTCCGCGAGGAGCGCGGGCAGCGATGCGCGGTCCGCCTCGGAGTACGCCACAACCGCCTCGACGCCCAGCGTCCGGCAGGCGCGGAGCACCCGCAGCGCGATCTCGCCGCGGTTGGCGATGAGGATGCGGCTCACCATCGGTCAGCCCTCCCCAGCCCCGTCGGCAGGCGCGGGCTCGGCCTCGACGATGGCCACCTCCTCGCCGTACTCCACGCCGTCGCCCGCCTGCGGGTAGACCTCGACGACCGTGCCGTCGATGGGCGCCACCACGTCGAGCGCGATGCCGAGCAGGTCCACGGTGGCGATGCGGTCGCCGGCGCGGACGCGGGTGCCGACCGGCAGCGACGGCTTGAACACGCCCACGGCGGGCGAGACCGCGGCCTCCTGGCGGGGGCCGTCGGGGCCAGCGGGCGACGGTGGAGGCGCAGGCGTCAAGGCGCCCGACGGCGCCACGATCGGGAGCGCGGACCGGTGCGGGCGCTCGCGACGGGGGCCGACGCCGCTGGCTCGGCGGACGCGGACGCGCCAGTCGCCCTCGTGGATCTCCACCTCGCCCAGGTTCGCGGCGCCGAGCCTGGCGACGAGCGCGGGCACCAGCGCCTCCGCGAGACGGGCGATGCCGGCATGGTCGGCGGCGCGCTGGCCGGCGGTTTGGTCGCCGGGTCGGGACTGGTCGGGCATCGGCTAGACGTCCTCGCGGGCGGGTGGCTCATCGCGCCGGCCCACCTGGAGCGGCGCGGGGATGGCCCGGGACCCGGCCTCGAGGAGACCGCGCAGGCGGTCGGCGAGGCCACTCCGGGGCGGGGTGGCGGGCGGGGATACCTCGGTCGCGACCTCGGTGTACGCGCCGAGGGAACGGTACCGGCGGTAGCGCTGCTCCACCAGCAGGTCCATCGGGATGGCCGTGAGACGGTCGAGCTCGTGCACGATCGCCCCCTTGAGGCGCCGACCGGTCTCCTCGTGGTCGGTGTGGGCGCCACCCTCGGGCTCGCCGATGACGTGGTCCACGACGCCGAGCCCCTGCTGCTCGGCTGCGGTCATCTTCATCGCCGTGGCCGCGGTGGACGCCTCGTCACTGGTCCGCCACAGGATGCTCGCACAGCCCTCTGGGGAGATGACGGAGTAGACGGCGTTCTCGAGCGCGAGCACGACGTCGCCAACGGCGATCGCCAGCGCGCCGCCGGAGCCGCCCTCGCCGGTGATCACGGTCACGATGGGCACGCGCAGCCGGGTCATGAGCCCCACCGACCGGGCGATCGCCTCGGCGATGCCGCGCTCCTCGGATTCGGGGCCGGGATGCGCACCCGGCACGTCCACGAAGGTCACGATGGGCAGCCCGCAGCGCTCGGCGAGCTCCATGACCCGCATCGCCTTGCGATAGCCCTCGGGGTGGGGCATCCCGAAACTGCGCCGGATGTTCTCCTCGGTGTCGGCGCCCTTCTGCTGGCCCACCACGGCCACCCGGTGGCCGCCGATCCTCGCGAAGCCGGCCACAATCGCCTCGTCGTCACCGAACAGCCGGTCGCCGTGCAGCTCGATGAGCTCGTCGGACATGACGGCCAGGAGCTCCAGGATCCGCGGCCGGCGCAGGTTGCGCGCCAGCTGGACCCTCGCCCAGACCGCGGCTTTCCGCTCGTCGGTCGAGAGCACGGGCTCGGGCTCGGTCGGGGCTGCGACCTCGGCGCCCGGCCTCGCGCCGCGGCCCAGGATCCGGTCAACCACGGGCGGCCTCCGACTGCGGGCGCGGGGACAGGTAGCGCAGCAGGGTGGCCAGCTCGCGCCGCAGGTCGGCCCGGGACACCACGCGGTCGATGAAGCCGTGGCGGAACAGGAACTCGGAGCGCTGGAAGCCCGGCGGCAGCTCCTGGCCGATCGTTCCCGCGCCCACCCGGGCGCCCGCGAACCCGATCAGCGCGTTGGGCTCGGCGACGTTGACATCGCCCATCGCGGCGTAGCTCGCGAACACGCCCCCCGTGGTGGGGTCAGTCATGACCGACACGTACGGGACGCGGGCGGCGCGCAGCCGCTCCAGCGCGGCCATGGTCTTGGCGAGCTGCATCAGCGCCAGCGTCCCCTCCTGCATCCGCGCCCCGCCCGATGCGGACACGATGATCAGCGGCACGCGCGCCGCCAGGGCGCCCTCGGCGGCCCGCGCCACCTTCTCGCCCACCACGGCGCCCATCGAGCCGCCCATGAACCCGAAGTCCATCACCACGATCGCGACGCGCTGGTCCTCGACCTCGCCGATCCCCCACACGGCGGCGTCCGACAGGCCCGTCGCGAGCTTTGCGGCGGCGAGCCGGTCGGGATACGGCTTCTGGTCCACGAACCCGAGCGGGTCCTGCGAGGACAGCCCCGCGTCATGCTCCTCGAACGTGCCGGGGTCCAGCAGCTGCGCCAGCCGGTCCGCCGAGGCGAGCCGGAAGTGGTGGCCACAGTTGGGGCACACGTGAAGCGTCTTCTCGAGCGCCTTGTTGAACAGCTGCTCGGAGCAGGACGGGCAGCGCGTCCAGAGCTTCTCGGGGAATGCGTCTCGGCGCGACCGGAAGCCCGGGAACTTGACGGGCATCAGGCAGGCCCTCCGCGGACGCTCGTGGCCAGCTCCGCGATGTCGGCGAGGCGCCGAGCGTGGGCCTCACGGGCAGCGCGCGACGGCGTGGAGCCACCGGGCCGAGCCGAGCGCCAGGCGACCCAGGCGACGCCCACGAGCGAGAGCGCGGCCGAGGTGATCGCCCCGCCCACCAGCAGCGGTCGAGCCGGAGAGCGGACCCCGGCGGCGCGCGCGACGGCCTCCTCGTCGGCGGGGTCGAGGCGCCCGTCGAGCACGGCCGCAAGGAGCGGGTCGCCCACGGCGTCGGCGACTCCAGCTCCCGGGAACGGGATCACGTCGCCGCGCCGCGCTCGTCCCGCGGCCAGCGCATGCGGAGCCTCGGCCAAGGCCAGCTCGGCGAGCCGCCCCGCCAGCCGCTCCTCGAACCGGAACGAGGGGTGCACGCGGACGAGCGCCGCCCTGACCACGTCGCCGGCGTGCCGCAGCGCCGCCTCCGTCATGTCGGGGTCGTCCGGGTCGGCTGCCTCGAGGCCGGAGGCGTGGCGGTCGCCCTCGGCCAGGACGGCGTCGAGATACTGGTCGGTGACCAGCGCGTCGACAGCCTCGCCGCCCTGCGGCGGGAGCCTCGGCGGCCTCACCGGCCCGACCCCCGGTCGCGGGCCAGCTCCCGGGCCACCACGCCGAGCGCACGGTGGATCAGCACCCGGACGGCGCCCTCCGACCTGCCGAGCACGCCCGCGATCTCGGCGGTGCTCATCTCGTCCACGAACCGGAGCAGCAGCGCCCGCCGTCGGTCGTCGGGCAGGGAGCGCACCGCGCGCAGCGCAGCGGCCGCCTCGTCCCGCGTGACCAGCTCGCCCTCCAAGTCCACCCCGTCCGCGATGGCGTGGCCGGCGCCCACAACCGCGTCGAGTGAGGCGGCGGGCTTTCGGCGGACCGTCCGCCGCTCATTCGCCACCACGTTGCGGGCGATGCGGAACAGCCACACCCGGAACGTGCTCGCCTCCGGACCGTCCTCCGGCCGCGCCAGCTCGTGGAACCGCGGCAGCGCCGCCAGCGCGCGCAGGAATGTGCGCTCGGTTGCGTCCTCGGCCGCATGGTGGTCTGCGAGCTCGTAGAGGGCGTAGGCGTACACCTGGGCGAGGTACTTCCGGTAGAGCGCGTCGAACTGGGCTGGGTCCCGGCGCGCCGCCTCCACGGCCGGCCGGTCGCGGTCGAGCGCGACGACGACGCGCTCCGCCGCCGGCTCCGACCTTCCAAACCCCGGCCGCGCCATCGCGTTACACCTCCGCCGCGAGGCGGACTCGGACGACCTCGCCCGCGTGCACCAGGCGGGTCTCGCCGCCGCGGACGGGCGTGGCGACCAGCGCCCCGGACGCGCCGTCGACGCCGTCCACCAGCCATTCCCCGCCCGGCACGCCGGCCGACCCGCCGAAGCGCACCACGTGACCGGTCAGCACCTGGCGGGTCGCCCAGGTCTGCAGATCGAAGAAGCCCGCGCGCAGCGCGTCCAGCCGCGCCTCGAGGTAGCCGAGGAAGGCCTCGAGCAGCCCCTCGCGGTCGATCGGCCGGCCGGCGGAGGCCTCTCGGAGGCTGGTCATGATGCCGACGAGGTCGGGCGGGAAGTCGCCTGCCCGCCAGTCCGCGTTGACGCCGATCCCAACCACCAGCTGCGGGTCGTCGGTTCCCAGGCCGACGCTCTCGCCCAGCACGCCGGCCACCTTGCGCAGCTCGAGCGGCGCGGCGAGCCGAGCCGACGCCTCCACCGTCGAGGCGATGCCGCTCAGGAGCGCGTCGGGCCCGGCCACCTCGACGACCAAGTCGTTGGGCCACTTGAGCCGGATGGCGCCCTCCGGCAGCCCGGCGCCCTCCTCGGCCGCGTCGCACATCGCGAGCGACACCGCGGCAGCGAGCCGCCAGACGCGGTCCGCTGGCAGCCGCGTCGGCCGGAAGCCGCAGGACACCAGCAGCGCGGCGCCCGGCGGGGCGGTCCAGCTGCCACCCGCACGGCCGCGCCCAGCCGTCTGCAGGTCGGCAACGGCCACGCAGACCTCTGGCTCCCCGGCGGCGAGCCAGCCGCGGACGATGTCGTTCGTCGACCCGACAGCGCCGAAGCGCTCGAGCCTGCTGATCGCGCCGGCGTTCCTGGCGGGCCCGGTCACCCGCGTCAGCCCGCCGCGGCCGCCTCGACGGCCTCGGGCTGCTCCAGCGAGAACGCCGCGTGCAGCGCCCGGACGGCCTGCTCCACGCGGTCCTCGGCGATGATCGTGGTGATCCGGATCTCCGAGGTGGAGATCATCTCGATGTTGATCCCCTCGGTCGCGAGCGTGCCGAACATGCGGGCGGCGTACCCCGGCGCGTTCTGGATGCCGGCGCCCACGATCGAGACCTTGGCCACCGAGCTGTCCGTGGTCATATCGGCGAAGCCGAGCTCGCGGACGAGCGGCTCCAGGATGCGCTTGGCCTTCGCCAGCTCCACGCGGGGGATCGTGAACGAGATGTCAGTTGCGCCGCCGTGGCCCACGTTCTGGACGATCATGTCGACCACGACGCCCGCGTCGGCGAGGGGGCCGAACACGCCCTGGGCAACGCCGGGCTTGTCCGGCACGCCGACGAGCGTGACCTTGGCGACATTCCGGTCGTGGGCGAGGCCCCGGACCTTGTTCCGCTGCTCCACGCGCGGGTCCTCCTTGATGAGCGTGCCGGGGGCGTCCTCGAACGAGCTGAGGACCTCGATGACGACGTCGTTGACCCAGCCCAGCTCCACGGCGCGCACCTGCATCACCTGGGCGCCCTGGTGGGCGAGCTCCATCATCTCCTCGTAGCCGATGACGGGCAGCTGGCGGGCATCGGCGGCGATCCGCGGATCCGCGGTGTAGATGCCCTTGACGTCCGTGAAGATCTGGCAGCGGTCTGCGTGCAGCTGCGCGGCGAGCGCGACCGCGGTGGTGTCCGAGCCGCCACGGCCGAGCGTGGTGATGTCGGCGGCGTGAACGTCGCTGGCGGTGGCCGTGTCCTCGAGCGCGGCGACGCCCCTGGTGCTCATGCCCTGGAAGCCGGCGACGATCACCACCTTGCCGGCGGCGATCTCGGCATGAACGCGACGCGGATCGATGCCCGCGATGCGCGCCTTGCCATAGGTGCCGTCGGTGGTGATCCCCGCCTGCGGGCCCGTGAGGCTGATGGCCGGCACGCCCAGGCTCTGGAGGGCCATCGAGACCAGGGTGGCGCTCTGGTGCTCGCCGGTGGCCAGCAGCATGTCCAGCTCGCGGGGGTCGGGATCGTCGGTGATCCCTGCGGCGAG
>JAKAMV010000307.1:0-6124 GCA_021812735.1 Chloroflexota bacterium
GACTGCGAGGTCATCCACATGTACGTCGCCTGGAAGCGCTTCGCGCAGGGCGACGCCGAGGTCCTCCACTCCAAGCCCTACAAGTTCCCGGTGACGGTCCTCACGTCCACCACCGTGCACGAGATCCGGGACGGGTCTGTGGTGCTGCGGGACAAGGACTTCGCGCTCACCGAGCTCGACGTCGACGATGTCGTCACCTGCCACACCCGACCGGTCACCGGGCTGTTCGACGAGCTGCGCGCGGCCGGGATCCAGGTCCTCAACGTGGGCGACTCGGTCGCCCCGCGGAACCTGTACCACGCGGTCAAGGAGGGATCGGCCTTCGGGCTGGCCGTGGACCAGCACCTGCTGTTCAACGCCAACGGCGCGATCGTGGACAACCTGCCCGTCGACGTGCTGGCGCAGCTGACGCGCGACGAGGGGCCCTCCTACACCACCAAGCGGATGCTGGAGCTCGCGGGCGTGGCGCCCGGCGAGTAGCCCGGCTCCCGCCGTCAGGCGTCGAGGGCGCGCTCGGCCCCGTGCACCGCGGCGCCGATCGCGCCCGCCCACGTCCCGAGCTCGGCGGCGACCAGGTCCACCTGGTCGATCGACGTCGTGGTGACGCGGCGGGCGATCTCGGCGCGGATCGGCTCGAACAGCAGGTCGCCTGCCGCCGCGACGCCGCCGCCCAGGACGATCCGGTCGGGGGAGACCACGGTGATCATGTTGGCGATCCCGATGCCGAGGTAGCGTCCCACGTCAGCGAGGCCCCGCACCGCCCTGGGCTCGCCCGCGCGGGCGGCCCGGACGGCCGCCTCAACCGACTCCGTGCCGCACGCGGCGCAGATCTGGTCGGCGCGCGCGTAGGCCTCCACGCAGCCCCGGTTGCCGCAGTTGCACCACGGCCCGTCGGGGTCGATGGTCTGGTGGCCGATCTCGCCGGCCGTCCCGTCGTGGCCCTGGTGGACGCGCCCTCCAACGGCGATCACCCCGCCCACGCCCGTGCCGAGCGTCAGCCCCACCATGGTGTCCGCGCCCCTCCCGGCCCCGAGCCGGAGCTCCGCGAGCCCGAAGGCCCGGGCGTCGTTCACGAGGAACGCCGGGACGCCGGCCGCCTCGCCCACGGGCCCCGCGACGGGCAGTCCGGCCCACTGGCCCGGCACGTTGACGAGGAACCGCGTCCGCCCGGTCGCCGGGTCGTAGAGGCCGGGGACGCCGATCCCGATGCTGGCCACCGGCCCCCAGTCGGCGCTGGTCGACACCGCCACCTCGCCCAGCTGGTCGACGATGGCGGCCGGCACGAGACGCGGCTCCGGGGCGGAGCGCGTGGGCACCTGGTCGCGGGCGACCGTGGTCCACGTCCCGCCGTCGCGCTCGACGACCGCCCACTTGACGTTCGTGCCGCCGAGGTCGAGGCCGAGATGGCGCGACGCAGCCACCGTCAGGACTCGGCCGTGACCCGCGTGTACGCCGCGGCCACCAGCACCACGATCGAGCCGAACACGATCTGGCGCCACGGCTCCGGGAGGATGATGCTCAGGAACCCGGCCAGCACCGTCAGGATCAGCGCGCCGACGATCGTGCCCGAGTAGCCGCCTCGACCGCCCAGGATGGACGTCCCGCCGATGACCGCGGCGGCCACCGACGGCAGCAGGTACGGGGTGGCGAGGGTGACGCTCGCGGTGTTCGAGAGGCCGGACTGGAGCAGCCCGGCAATGGCGGCGAGCACGGCGGAGATCACGTACAGCACGACGATGACCTGCCACGAGCGGACGCCGGAGAGCCGGGCGGCGACCGGGTTGTCCCCGATCGCGTACAGCATCCGGCCGTAGCCGGTGCGCCTCAGCAGCAGGATCAGGAGCACGGCCACCGGCACGAACACGACCAGGTCGTTGGGGATCACGTCGGCCGTGAGGCCGGTGCCGAGGGTGCGCAGCTCCGGCGGCACGCCCGATCCGGTCTGGACGCTCTGGAGCTGCCAGACGTTCGAGAAGCCGAGGACGATCAGGCCCATGCCCAGGGTCATGATCAGCGGGTGCACCCGGAAGATGCCGGTGCCGATGCCGTTGACGAGGCCGGCCAGCGCCGACGCCCCGAGCGCGACGGCGACGCCAAGCGCCCAGCCCCCGGGCTGGTGCACGAACGTCGCCGTGACGAAGCCCGCCATGGACGCGACGTAGCCGACCGAGAGGTCGATCCCGCCGGTGAGCATCGTGAGCGTCTGGCAGGCGCCGAGGATCGCCAGGACCGCGGCCTGCCGGACCGTGAACGCCGCCCAGTTCACGCTGACGGTGCCCGGCCGGGCGAGCTCGACGGTGGCCACCAGCAGGACGAGCAGGATGGCCAGCGGGATGAGCGGGTAGTCGCGCAGCAGGTTTCGCCAAGCGGCAGCCCGCAGCCAGGAGCGGTTCGGCGAGGGGTCGGTGGTCGCGGTCATGCCCGGCTCCTCCGCATCTGGATGAAGCTGCCGGCCACCAGCACGCCGATCAGGATGAAGCCCTGGGCGACCAGGCCGTAGTTGGGATCCACGCGCATGAACGTCATGTCGTCGCGGATCAGCTGGAGCACGACCACCGCGACGATCGGCCCGAACACGCCGCCCACGCCGCCGGCCAGGCTCACCCCGCCGAGCACGACCGCACCGATGCTGATCAGCACGTAGGTGGGCTCCGGGACGGGCGTCCCGATCCCGGTGCTGGCCGTGAGCGACAGCCCGGCGAACGCCGCCATCAGCCCGGTGACCGCGTAGGAGAGGAACTTCGTCCGGTTCACCGGCACGCCGCTGCGGAACGCCGCCAGCGGATTGCTGCCGATCGCGTAGAGCGAGAGCCCGAGCCGCGAGCGCGAGAGCGGGATCCAGATGACGGCGACGATGACGACCAGCAGGACGGCGGCCTTGGGCAGCAGGTCGACGCCCAGCGGGCCGATGACGAGGTCCTTGAGCCACTGGGCGGCCGAGCCGCCCGGCGCTGGGCGGACGAGCAGGGCGAAGCCGGCCCATACGAAGTACGTCGCCAGCGTGACGATGATGTCGGGCACCTTGGTCAGGACCACGAGCGCGCCGTTGACCGCCCCGAGCAGGATCCCGAGCAGGAGCACGCCGATGACGATCAGCACGGCGGGGCCATCGCCCGGGTAGGTGGCCATCATCGTCGCGGCGACGCAGCTGGTGAGCGCCATCTGCGAGCTGATCGACAAGTCGATGCCGCCCGAGATGACGGCGACCGCCTGCGCCACGGCGGCCAGCGCCAGCGGCAGCACCGATGTTGCCGTGCTGGCCAGACTGCCCAGGCTGTAGTAGGGGTTGACGACCTTGGTGAACGCGAGCAGCACGACCAGGAAGCCGAGCAGGCCCAGCGTCCACTGGTTGTTGCGGGCGAGGCGCCCGATCGCCTCGGCCAGCACGCGACCGGGGCGCCCTTCGGTCGTTGCCTTCGTCGTCATGGCTGTCCCATCCCGCCCGATGCAGCGTCTGGTGGCGACGCCGGGCCGGGGGGCCGGGCAATGGGCGCAGCCGCGGGCTCCGCGCCCGGCCTGAGGTTGTGCGCCGCCCGCAGCAGGGCTGCCTCGTCCGCGCCGGCAGCGGGCATCTCGGCCACGACCTGGCCGCCGAAGATGACGATCACGCGGTCGCAGGCCAGCTCGATCTCCTTGAGCTCCGAGGTGTACAGGAGGATGGCGGCACCTGCGGCGGCCAGCTCGCGCAGCAGCACGTAGATCTGGTTCTTGGTGCGGATGTCGATGCCGCGCGTGGGGTCGAAGCAGAGGAGCGTCTCGACGCCGGCCGCCACCCAGCGGGCGATGGTCACCTTCTGCTGGTTGCCGCCTGACAGGCGACGCACCTCGCTGCCGGCGCGGGCATCGATCTGGAGCGTGTCGACCGCCGAGTCGACCTTCTTCCCCTCACGGCCGAGGTTGATCCAGCCCCACTGCGAGACGCGCGCCGAGAACGGCAGCGAGATGTTCTCGCGCACCGAGCGCTGCATCAGCAGCGCCTCCGCCCGGTCGGCCGGGACGTACACGACGCCGGCCCGGATCGCGTCGGCGGGATGGCGGAACGACACGGGCTTGCCGTCGAGCTGGAGCGAGCCGATCGCCGGGCGCTGCGCGCCCGACAGGATGGCGAACAGCTCGTCCTGCCCCTGGTCCTCGAGCGCCACCACGCCCAGGACCTCCCCCGGGTAGAGGTCGAAGCCGGCGTCCCGCAGACGTCGGCCGTCGCCCAGCTGGCGCGCCCGGATCCGCGGCGCCTGGCCTCCGCGGTCGGCGACCGTGGCCGTCGACTCCTTGCGCTGCCCCAGCGCCGTCGCGCCCTCGCCGAGCATCAGCTCGACGATCTTGTCCTCCGACCCGGGCGTCACGTCCACCACGCCGACGGTCTCGCCGTTGCGCAGGACCGTCGCCCGGTGGCAGACGGCGGCGATCTCGATCATGCGGTGCGAGATGAAGATGACCGACCGGTCCTCCCCCTGCTGCTGGACGACCTGGAGCACACGCTCGGTCAGGTCGGCCGGCAGCGCTGCGGTGATCTCGTCGAGCAGCAGCACGTCGGGCTCGATCGCGAGCGCGCGGGCCAGGTCGACGATGCGGAGCGTCGCCAGCGGCAGCCGCCGCGCGAGGCTCGAGAGGTTCAGGTTCTCCAGCCCGAGCTCGGAGACCCAGCGGCGGAACGGCTCCACCGGGGTCTCGGTCAGCCGCAGGTTGTCGCGGATGTCGAGGTCGGGGATGACCGCGGGCTCCTGGTACACGGAGACGAGCCCGTTCCGGCGCGCCTCGGCGGGAGAGTGCGACGAGCGCTCGCGGCCTCGGACGACGATCCGCCCCGCGTCGGGCGTGACGGCACCGGTGAGGATCTTGACGAGCGTGCTCTTGCCGGCGCCGTTGGCGCCCATCAGAGCGTGGACCTCGCCGGGCCGGACCGACAGCGACGCGCGGTCCAGCGCCACCACGGCGCCGTAGGTCTTGGAGACGCCGGTGGCCTCGAGCAGCAGGCTGGTGGTGACAGTCATTCGGTTCCCGACTGGAGGGTCCGGGGGCGCCGGCCGAGCCGGCGCCCCCGGACCGCAGAGGTCGACCCTATGCGCCCTTGCAGGACGACGGGACGGTGTTGGGATCGTAGTCGGTCCAACTCGGGATCGACAGGCTGAGCGGCCAGAGCGGGTCCATGCCCGGGACCGAGATCCACTTCTGGAGGTCGGCCTTGCCCTGGTCGGTGGTGTTGTCGAGGATCTGCGGGTCGAGCAGGATCGTGTTCGGACGGCCTGCGCCCGCGGTCTGCTCGACCTTCTGGCCGGTCAGCAGCTCGTAGGCGAGCTTGACGCCCGCGCCGCCGACGGAGGCCGTGTTGGTGACGGCCGCGCCGACGAGGCCCGGGTAGTTGGTCGAGTCGAGCAGCTGGTTGACGAACGCGCCGATGTCGGCGTCGGCGATCGGCACGAACTTCTTGTTGGCGGCCTTGATCGCGTCAACGATCTGAGCGCCCATGCCGGACGCCCAGATGCCCTGGATCTGGTCGTAGGCGCCGCTGGCGATCTCGTCGTTGGTGATCTGGGTGGCGGTGGCCGGATCCCAGCCGGTGAACGTGCCGCCCGGGTTCTGGACCTTGATGTTCGGGAATTCCTTGAGCGCGTTGTTGAAGCCGATGTCGCGGTCCGAGTCAGCCGGGTGACCGGCGAGGCCGCGGGTGTACCACACGGTGCCCGTGCCGCCCATCTGCTTGAACAGCCACTCGGCGCCGAGCTGCGCGTACTTGACCTGGTTGTTGTAGAGGTTCCACGTGTTGGGGTCGGTCACGTACGCGTCGACCGAGACCGTCACGATGCCCTTGGCGTGCGCCTCCTGGAGTGCGGGGTTGAGCGCGTCGGGATCGTTCGGGTTGAAGACGAGCGCATTGACGTTCTGCGAGATCAGCGTCCGCAGGTCGGACAGCTGCCCGGCCGCGTCGGTGTTGCGGTGGATGACGGTGATCGGACTGTTGATCTTGCTGGACCCGAGCGCGGTGGCCTCGGCCTTCGCCGTGCAGACCTGCTCCTCGCGGAAGCCGTTGCCCACGCCGCCGCCGTTCGAGTACCCGATCTTCCACATCTTGGCGGCCTGGCTGGCCGGCGCCTCGGTGGGAGCCGCGGTCGGCGCAGCAGTGGGA
>JAKAMV010000307.1:6134-9706 GCA_021812735.1 Chloroflexota bacterium
GAGAACGGCCCGGTGGTGTTGGGCGTCGGGCTCGCCGAGCCGCTGCTGCACGCGCCCACGATCATGGCGGCCGCCGCAAGGGCGACCAGCGCGCGGCCCTTGGCAAATTGCGTCATCTAGTTGCTCTCCTCCTACCGGGCGGCCGAACGCTCCACGCGGAGCGGGTCCGCCGTCAAGCGGGTTTCCCCGTGTGTGTGCCTCGCTCCTCCGTCATTCACCTCCTAGCTGGTCGATCGCACGGGCGATCCGCCGCGCATGCTCTCGATAGGCCTGGTCGAACAGCTCCCGCGACCGCGCTGCGCCGACCGCGCTGGCGCGGCTGATGACCGGAGGCATCGCCCCCCGCCCGACGAGCAGTTCGGCCGTCCGGGACTTGATGGCGTTGACGATGGCGACCGCCCCGACCGTCGAGAGCGGGCCGACAGGGCTGTCGAGCCCCTCGATGACCACCGAGGCGTCGGCAGACGGGCTGCAGACGTCGAGCACGAGGTCGGCCACCTCGAGCAGCCGGGCCCCGGCGGCGGGCTCCGGCTCCCCGGCCAGCGACTGGGCGACGGACGTCACGGCGATGACGCGCAGCCCGCGCGCCTGCGCGCCTCGGGCCATCTCCACCGGCACGGCCGCCAGGCCGCTGGCCGAGAAGACCACCATGACGTCATGGGCGCCGAACCGGAAGTTCGACAGGATCACCTCGGCCAGACCTGGCATCCGCTCGATGAACATCGCCTGGCGCTGGCCGTTCGCCCCCACCACCTGCGTGTGGAATGTCATCGACAGCTCCGCGATGGGGTTGAACCCCGGGTACGAGCCGTACCTCGGGAACATCTCCTCCACCGGGATCCGCGAGTGGCCAGTGCCGAACAGGTGCACGAGCCCGTCCGATGCGATGGCGTCGGCGCACCACTGGCTCGCCGTCTCGATGCCCTCGGCCTGGGTGGCGGCCACGCACGCGATTACGTCGGCGGCATCGGCGAGCCAGGTGGCGGCGGCGGTCATCGGACGACGGCCTCCCGAGGAGGGGTGGGCTCGACCGCCTCCCAGCTGCCGCTGCGCATCGAGCGGTAGGCGGCGTCGAGGACCGCGTTGACGGCGAAGCCGTCGCGGAACGTCTCCTGGGGCGGCCGGCCGGCGGCGAACGCCCCGACGACATCGGCCATCATGAGGTCGTGGCCGTGGACGCGGACCTCATCCGGGACCGGGAACAGCCACCCGGTCTCGGCGTCCGCCTTCTCGACGACGTACCCGGCCGGCCGCTCCACGAACGCCTTGAGCGAGCCGACGCTGATGTCGGTGATCAGGCGGCCGGCGTCGCCATAGGCCTCGAACCGCCCCTCGAGGCCCCCCTTCGAGGACCACGAGACGTCGATGGTGGCGGCGCGGCCGTCGGCCAGCCGCATGACCATCACGGCGTTGTCCTCGCCGGATGTCCGCTCCCCGTGCACGAGGGTCGCCCCCCACGCGAAGACATCGGCGACGACCGCGTCCTTGCCGAACAGGTAGCGGGCGTACTCGACGCCGTGCGACGCCATGTCGAGCAGGGCACCGCCGCCGGCCAGCTCGGCGTCCCAGAAGTGGGCAGCGTGCGGACCGGAGTGGCCCTCGCGCGCGCGCACGGTGGTCAGGCGCCCGATCGCGCCGGCCTCGACCATCTCGCGCATGCGGAGCAGGTCGGGGTTGAAGATGACATTCTCGAGGTAGGCGTTGAACACGCCGGCGTGGTCGACGGCGCGCAGCATCTCCCGCGCCTCGGAGGCGTTGCGGCCGAGCGGCTTCGTGCACGCCACGGCCCGGCCGGCCGCCGCGACCGCGAGCACCGCGTCCCGGTGCAGGTGGTTGGGCACCGACACCATCACGAGGTCCACCTCGGGATCGGCGCACAGCTCCTCGATCGTGGCCACGGGTCGGCAGCCGAAGCGCTCGGCGAACGCCCCGCGGCGGGTCTCGTCGGCGTCGCAGCCGGCCACGAGCCGGGCATCGCGGACATACCGCAGGCCCCGGGCGTGGAACTCCCCGATGAACCCGCAGCCGAGCATCCCGATGCCGACGGGGCCGGCCATCAGTACGAGCCCCCGCCGCCGGCGGCCCGGGGCGCGGCTGGAGCCCCGCCGCGCTTACGGGCGCGGAAGTCGAGGATGATCGCCTCGGTGGCCGTGGCGCCGATGCGCGTCACGCCGAGCTCCATGACCGCCAGCAGCGCGTCGAGCGAGCGCACGCCGCCGGCCGCCTTGATCCGGACGTGCGCCGACGTGTTCGCGCGCATCAGGCGCAGGTCGTCGTGGGTGGCACCCGACGGGGCGAAGCCGGTGCTGGTCTTGACGAAGTCCGCGCCCGCGGCCTCGGACAGGCGGCAGGCCCGGACCTTCTCCTGATCGGTCAGGTACGCGTTCTCGAAGATGACCTTGACGATCGCGCCGGCGGCGTGGGCCACCTCGACGACGGCGGCGATATCCGCCTGGACGTCGGCGTCACGGCCCGACTTGAGCGCAGCGATCTGGAGCACCATGTCGAGCTCGGTCGCCCCGTCCGCGAGGGCCTGCCTGGCCTCGGCCACCTTGATCGCCGTCTGGTGGTTGCCGTGGGGGAAGCCGACGGTCGACCCAACGGCGACGTCGGTGCCCGCGAGCAGCGCCACGGCGCGGCGGATGTCCGCCGGCCGGCAGCAGACCGACGCCACGTCGTACTTCGCCGCCAGGGCGCAGCCCTCCTCGATCTGGCGGTCGTCGAGCTCGGGCCGCAGCAGGCTGTGGTCGATGGTCTTCGCGATGTCGCGTTCCGACAGGCTGGCGATGTCGAGGGTCATGTCACTCCGGGCTGGTCGCGTTGCGGCGGCGGGACGGGCCGGTCGCGGTGCACTGTCCTCGATAATCGATGATGGATGCTACGGGTGGCCGCCATCCAGCGTCAACCCTCGTGGAGGTGCCGGCCGCCCGTCTCAATGGCAGTAGGGCCGCAGGACGTCGCGGGCGATCAGGAAGCCCTGCTTCACCTTGGCGTCGGACCCCTCGAAGCGCCGGTCCTCGTGCTCGATGATGCAGTCGCCCTCGTAGCCGGCCCGGTAGAGCTCCCCGTGGACCACCCCCCAGTCCACCTCGCCCAGGCCCGGGATGCGCGGGACCTGCCAGCCCATCCCCATCGAGAACGCGCCGCGCTCGTAGAGCCCGTCCCGGTCGATCATCAGGTCCTTGGCCTGGTAGTGGAGGACGTGCTTCCCGAACTCCTTGAGGAAGCGCTGGGCGTCGATCATCTGCAGGACCAGGTGGCTCGGGTCGAAGTTGAGCCCGATCGTGTCGCCCCACTGCTCCAGGATCCGGCGCCACATGCGGGGCGTCGTGGCGATGTTGTGTCCGCCGGGCCACTCGTCGTAGCTGAACAGCATCGGGCAGTTCTCGAGCGTGAGCATCCGCCCGTGGTCCTGCGCGTACCGGACGATGTCCGGCCAGACGCGCAGCGCCTCCTCCCAGTTCTCGTCCTGGTTCTTGGCGCCGTCGCCGCCCATGAACGTGTTCACGAGCGGGACGTCCATCAGCTCGGCCGCGTCGATGACCTTGCGGAGGTGCGCAATCACCGACCCC
>JAKAMV010000308.1 GCA_021812735.1 Chloroflexota bacterium
CCCGGCGCCCACGCCCGCCCCGACCCCGGCGCCCACGCCCGCGCCGACCCCGGCGCCCACGCCCGCGCCGCCCACGCCGGCGTCATTCACGACGGCGCCAAACCAGGCGCTTGCCGTATCCGGAACCGACTTGCTGGGCTGGCCGCTGATGGCGGGCGAGACTGTCGTCATGGCCCGGGGGCCCGTCCACGGTCAGGTCAGGCTTTCACCCGACGGCTCCTTCGTGTACGTGCCAGCCGATGGCTTCATTGGGCTGGACGAGTTCTCGATTGAGATTGCCCGGGGGGGTGAGAGGAGCGCTCCATCACAGGTGGCCATCCAGGTCGTGGCGCCGCCAGCGACGGCGGCGTCGATCACCACCCCGGCTTCTGGGCGCCAACCTACACAGCAGGGCTTGGCAGATACGTTCGTCGTCGGGGGCGCCGCGACGGGAGGGGCGCCTGGGTCCCAAGTCTTGTTTGGCGATCTTGGTTCGCTCGACTTCACATTCGAGTGGCTGATCCCCGGCTTCGTCGTCACCGTGCCCGGGCTGCTCGTGATGCTCGTGGTGCTCGCTCAAGCCCTGGCAGGCTCTGCGTGGCTGCCGATCGCTCGACGCGAGATCGGGGACTTCGGCATTCGGCGACGCCGATGAAGTGGACGGCGCCTTAGCGGATCCGAATGCTCCTCCGCCGTCGTGGCCGGTTCAGTGAGACGCTGAGGTGGTGCGTCGATGGTTGCGGCTAGCCCTGCCATCTGCGCCCGACAGTTGACGGCGATCGAGCGCGTCCCAGAACTCGGAGGGGCCGAGCTCGGCCATGTGGCATCGGCAAACCCAACCCGGGCGCCGGCGCCAGCGTCGCAGCCTTGAAGAGCGGAGGCGCAAGGGGGCGCGCTCGAGATCGCATCATCTAGTTGCGGTCCCGGAGAGCGGTGGCCGGCGGGCCATCCGCATGTTGCCTCGGCCCCCCGACTGGGCGTAGTGTGTCGACGAGGGGGGCGATGAGCGTGCATTCGGCGGTGCCGGCGGACACGCGTCCTGAAGGGCCTCCCCAGGGCCCCGCTGATTTCCGCCTGCTCGGACCCGTGGAGGTCATCGTCGACGGGCGGTCGATCGCGCTCGGCGGCGCGAAGCAGCGGGCCCTGCTGGCGCTCCTCGTGCTGCACGCGAACGAGGTCATCTCGCGGGCACGCCTGATCGACGAGCTGTGGGGCGAGCGCGCCCCGGCGAGTGTCGAGCACTCGATCGTCGTGTACGTGTCCCGCCTGCGCAAGGCGCTCCAGGCCACGGGGGCAGCGGAGTCGCCGCTGCTGGACACGGAGGCGGGCGGCTACGTCCTCCGCGCAGAGCCCGAGCAGATCGACGTGCAGCGGTTCGAGCGGGCGCTCGAGCGGGGCGGAAGGGCCCTTGCCGAGGGCGCGGCAGGCGAGGCCTCCGACATCCTGCGGAGCGCGTCGGCGGAGTGGCGCGGCGAGCCGCTGAGCGACCTCGTCTCGGCCCCGTTCGTCGAGGGAGCCTCATGGCGTCTCGCCGAGCTGCGGCTCGCGGCGCTGGAGTCGAGGATCGACGCCGACCTGGCCCTCGGCAGGCACGCCGAGCTGGTGGGTGAGCTCGAGTCGCTGGTCCGCGCGAACCCGCTGAACGAGCGCCTGTGCGCGCAGCTGATGGTCGCCCTGTACCGCTCGGGCCGACAGGCGAGGGCGCTGGAGGTCTACCGGACCACGAGGCGCTACCTCGTCGACGAGCTGGGGATCGACCCCTCGGAGGATCTGCAGCGGCTGGAGCAGGCGATCCTCCGCCACGACCCCGAGCTGGGGTTCCCGGCAGCCGGGATCGGGGGCCGCTCACCATCGCTTCTGGCCGGCGCGACGCCAGACGCCCTCCCGCGCCAGCGGCGCAAGACGGTCTCGGTGCTCGCTGCCAGCATCACACCCGTGGGGCAGGCGGAGCCGGCAGACCCGGAGGCACTCCGGCTCGCCACCACCCGGTACGTCGGGACGGTGGGGGCCGCGATCGAGCGGCACGGCGGACATGTCGAGCGGTTCGCCGGCGACGCGATGCTCGGGGTCTTCGGTGTTCCGATGGTCCACGAGGACGACGCACTGCGGGCGGTGAGGGCGGCCGCCGAGATGCGCGACGCGGTGGGTCCGCTGTCCGAGGCGCTGGCGCGCGAGGGCGGCGTGAGGCTCGATTTGCAGGTGGGCGTGGACACGGGGCTGGTCCTGGCTGGCCCGGAGGGGTCGCCCGTGACCGGCCAGGCCGTCGGGATCGCGGCCGCCCTTGCGCGAGTCGCCGGGGAGGGCGAGATCCTGCTCGGGCCCGGGACGGCGCGACTGCTGGCCTCGGAGATCGAGACTCGGCCGCACACGCCGGTGGCAGTCCACGGGCAGGTCGACGGTGTGGCGGCGTTCCGCCTCGTGGGGCTCGCGGCGAACGCGCCGGAGGGCGCCCGTCCGCCGTTCGATTCGATCTTCGTGGGCCGGGCCGCCGAGCTTGAGGCACTCCGCGCGGCGTTCGACCAGGCTGTCTCCGAGCGGAGCTGTCGCCTGGTGACCGTCGTGGGAGAGCCGGGGATCGGCAAGACGCGACTGCTGGCGGAGTTCACCTCGGGGCTTGCGGGCGAGGCGCGCGTCCTCGGCGGCCTGTGCCTGCCGTATGGCGACGGGATCACCTACTGGCCGCTGGCCGGGATCCTGCGCGACCTGGGCGGGATCGACGCGCTTGCCGAGCGGGTTCCCCCCGATGATGGGGGAGCGCAGGTGCCGCAGATCATCGTCGGCGCCGTGGGCGCTGCCGGGCAGATCGGGTCGGTCGAGGAGGTGCACTGGGCGATCCGCCAGCTGTTCGAGGCGCTCGGTCGCGAGCAGCCCCTGGTGGTGGTGCTCGACGACCTGCACTGGGCGGAGCCGACCTTCCTGCAGCTCGTTGAGTATCTCGCCAGCTGCTCGTCTGGTGCCCCGATCCTGATCCTCGCCGCGGCGCGGGACGAGCTGCTCGAGACGCGCCCGGCCTGGGCGCTGCCCCGGCCGAACGCGCTGATCCTGCCGCTGCGCGCGCTCTCCGAGCGGGAGGCGCGAGCCCTCGTCGACCAGTCGCCCGCACGCTCGGGCCTGAGCGAGCCACGGAGGGCGCAGATCGCGGACGCCGCAGCCGGGAACCCGCTCTTCCTCGAGCAGCTGCTCGCGCACGAGTCCGAGCATGGCGGTCCGGTCGGCGACCTCGTCCTGCCGCCGACGATCGAGGCCCAGCTTGCCGCCCGCCTCGACCGCCTCCCGGCGGCGGAGCGGGATCTCCTCGAGCGGGCGGCGGTCGAGGGCGTGGTGTTCCACCGCGGCGCCGTCAACGCGCTGCTTCCGCCGGAGCAGCTGACGGAGGCGGGCGCGCATCTGCTCAGCGCGATCCGGCGGAACCTCGTTCGCCCACAGCCGGCCGACCTCCCCGGCGAGGACGGATTCCGGTTCGTGCACGTCCTCGTCCGCGACGCGTTCTACCAGTCGATGCCGAAGGGGCTCCGGGCGCAGCTGCACGAGCGCTTCGCGGACTGGCTGGAAGGCCGCGGAAGGACGCTCCTCGAGCTCGACGAGGTCCTCGGCTACCACCTGGAGCAAGCCTCCCGCTACCAGCGGGAGCTGGGGCTCGCGGATGGCGGCCTCGCCGAGCGGGCCGGCGAGCGGCTCGCCGCCGCCGGGCGCCGGGCGGCCTGGCGAGGCGACGACAGTGCCGCGGCGTCCCTGCTCGGCCGTGCGCTCGAGCTCACTCGGCCACTGTGTCTTGACGTCCACACGGAGGTCGACCTCGCCTACGCCGTCGGCCCGGTCGCTCCGCAGCGCGCGGCGGCGATCGCCGAGGCCGCGGCCGTGCGGGCACGAGCGGAAGGCGACGGGGTGGGCGAGGCGCTGGCCCGCGTCGCCTCCGCCTATCACCGCCAGCTGACCGCGGACGGCGACGTTGACGAGCTCGAGACGCTCGCCCGCGCTGCTCTGCCACTCCTCGAGGGCGTCGGGGACCACGCCGGCCTCGCCCGCGTCTGGGACACGCTCGGCTTCGGGGTCGCGAACACGCACGGCCGATTCGAGGCGATGGCCGAGGCGTGCGAGAAGGCGCTCCGGCACGCCAGACTCGGCGGACTCCACCCGGGAGCCGCGCTCGATGACCTGGGAATGGCGCTCGTCGGCGGGCCGCGGCCCGCCGACGAGGTGCTGCGCGCGCTGGACGCGCTGCTGAGGGACAGCTCCCGGCCGTGGCTGCAGATGTATCGCGCCCATGTGCTCGCGATGCTCGATCGGCCCGACGAGGCGCGGCCGACCCCGCGCCAGCTGTGCGAGCTGATCCGCGATTACGGGACCGGGCCCGCCGAAGGGATGGCGGCGGCCATCGCCGCACTCGAGGGAGACCACGAGACCGCGGCTCGCTACCTGCGCCTCACGTGCGACACACTCGAGGCGCACGGAGAGCGCGGCTACCTGTCGACCTTCGCGCCGCTGCTCGGCCGCGAGCTGTGCGCGCTGGGCCGCTACGACGAGGCCGAGCCGCTGGCCCGGCTCGGCCGCGCGCTGGGGGCCGAGCGCGACGTCGGCACCCAGATGGTCTGGCGGCAGGTGCAGGCGCTGGTCGATGCCCACCGCGGCGAGTTCGGCGTGGCGGAGGCGCTCGCCCGCGAGGCCGTCGCCCTCAGCGAGCAGACGGATTCGCTCATCGATCAAGCCGACGCCCTATGCGACCTTGCCGAGGTGCTGCGCGCCGGGGGCAAGGACGCCGAGGCGGCCGGCTCGCTCGCCCAGGCGCTCGACCGCTACGAGCGCAAGATGGACTTGCCGATGGCGCGGCGGGTCCGCGCCCTCCTCGCGGAGGACCGCTCGTCGGCCGGGTGACGCTGGCAGGCGCCAGGTCGGGCGCCGAGTCCGGCCGGCCCCGTGCCGCTGGCCTGTCGGTCAGGCCGGCGCGGTCAGCATCGCCTACTGGACCAGGTACATCTCCCCGTACGGCCATGCGCCGTACGGAGCCCACCGGTAGACCGGCTTGACCTTGCTGCCGGCCAGGCTCTGGGTCCGGGCGAAGATCGTCGGGATGGCGAAGACGTTCCGCATGGCCTCCTTGTTGAGGTCTTGCCACATCGCGGCCTGCTTCGCGTGGTCGATCTCCGCGCGCGCCGCCGCGACCTTGTCGTTCCAGCGCGGATCGTTCGTCCCGGGGTTCGACTGATCGACGCGGGACAGGTTCCACCCGCCTGCCTGGGTGAAGAGTGGCGGGATGATCGTCGACGCGTTCGGCCAGTCAGGGCCCCAGGCACCCCACCCGATCTCGTGGGACGTCGCCGGAACGGGGACGACGCTCCAGTACATGCTCTGCGGGATCGGGTTGAGGTCGACCTGGAAGCCCGCCCTCTCCAGGGAGTCCTTGACGATCGCCGCCTCATTGCCCCGCGTGGAGGTCGCCGGGAAGTCCAGGGTCAGGTGCGGGGCCGCCTCGCCGGACTCCCGGATCAGCTGCCTCGCGAACGCCGGATCGCCGCTGTCCGGGATCGGCTGGCCGAGGAGGCCGTCCCACATCCCGGTCGGGGCGTACTGGTCGCCGAGGTTCGGCTTGATCAGGCCGTCGCCCAGGTCACCGGCGAGCGCCCCGCCCGCGTTCAGCCGGATCGCGGCGCGGTCGAGCGCGGCGGCCATGGCCTGGCGGATCTTGACGTTCGGGACCTTCGTGACGTCGATGAAGTAGTACAGCGCGAACGGGTCGAGGGCGGTGTCAACGCGGTCGGCGAACTGCGCGTACGGGGTGGTCGCGTCCTTGAAGACGATCGGCAGGTTCGCAGGCTGGATGCCGCCGTACGCGATGGCATCGGCATCGTCGCCCCGGCTTGCCATGAGCAGCTGGTCGATCGCCGTGGCATCGATGCCGAAGTCGACCTCCCACTGGTCCGGGTACGCCTTGCGGATCGGGTCGCTCGCCGGGTTCCAGTTGGGGTTGCGGACAAGGAGCATCCTGCCGCCCCTGCCGGGCCTGTAGCTGTCGATCTGATACGGGCCGGAGGAGACCGGATGGTCGCCGTAGGCCTCGCCGGTGTCCACGCCGGGGTGGTCTCTGGGGTTCGGAACCGGGCTGAACCCCAGGGTCGTGGTGTAGTTGAAGTCCGCGACCGGCCGGTTCAGGTGGAACGTGATGGTGTTCGCGTCGCACGTGACCGCCCTGTCGTACAGCTCCTGCTGTTCCGGGGAGGCCTTGTACGGGCCGGGGTACTGCGAGGAGCCGTCCGGGTTGGCCGGGATGTCGAGGTACTGGATGGTGTACGTCGGTCCCCCGTCGATGACGTCGGTGGCGAACGTCCGCGAGACGCCGTACGCGACGTCCGCGCACCGGATGGGCGAGCCGTCCTGGAACGTCAGGCCATCGCGCAGGGTGAACGTCCAGGTCTCGCCGTCGGCACTAGCGGTGCCCGTGTCGGTCGCCATGTCGGGCACGAGGGTGTTCGCCTCAGACGCGTCCGAGGCGTACGTGTACGAGACGAGCGACCGGTAGATGGTGGCCCCGAAGAAGGCCAGGTCCTCACCGCTGTACACGCGCTGCGGATCAGCCTGATCCCACGCCTCGGCCGGAACCAGGAGGCGGATCGTTCCGCCCGATCTCGGCGCGGTTGGCGCGGACAGACGCGCTCCGGTGGGTCCGCCAGGCTCCACTGACCGCGACGCTCCGTCCGCGCCGAACCAGGCGACGAGCAGCGCGGCGGCGCCCACGACGGCCGCGGCACGGAGGTGCCGACGGCTGGGTCTCTGCACGGTTCGTGCTTCCCTCCGTCGAGGATGCTGGGCCCCCATGGCGCGGGCATCAAGGGCCGCAGCGACGGTAGTTGCGCCGCGCTGTTCGACTCGTGCTGGGGGCGGGCCCGCCGTGGCCGGTCGCGAGCCTCAGGCTCCACGCGCAGCCGCGGGCCCCGGAGGCGCGACCCCAGGTCCCGCGCCCGCGGCCGGCGCTGTGACCGGGCGTTGACCGGCCTGCGATCGCGGCCCGCGAGACTCCGCGCGCGGAGGCATCCCCGCGGCCGGCACCAGATCGATGCGACCGCGCCCGATGCCTTCCCGATGGGAGGCAAGGACATGGCACGTTTCCGGCCCGCCGCGCGCCGCGGCACCCTCCTCGCTGGCCTGGTGCTGGCCGTCGCCGCGTTCGCCCCGGGGAGCGCGCTGGCCGACGTTGGCGGCAGCAACCTGCCGTTGAAGGGGTCGTTCACCGGGACCAGCACGTACTATCCGGCGACCTGTGCGGCGCACATCGTCATCACGGGCCAGATGACGCACCTTGGGCTGATGACGCTCGAGCAGGACGCGTGCATCACCCACACGCCGGACAACCAGACCTACACCATCGTGTCCGGGAACTGGACGATGACCGCTGCCAACGGGGACCAGCTGTTCGGCACCGCGACGGGCACGGGCATCCGCACCGACGCCTCGCACGTCACGTACACGGTGGTCCGCACATCGACCGGCGGCACGGGCCGATTCGCGGATGCCAGCGCGACCGGGACCGGCACCATGTACGTGCACACCGTCGCGGTCGAGCCGGGCCCTCCGGTGATCGCGCACAACGAGCTTGACGGGATGTTCGACGGGCAGCTGAGCTGGTAGCCGCCCGCCCTGACGCCGTCGAGCCGCTGGCTCGGCTCGGTCGCGATCCCCGGGCTCGGTCGCGATCGCTGGTCGGCGTCGAATCTCGGCCCGGCTTCCCTCCCGGTCTGTGACCGGGCGTTGACCGGCTTGCGACCGCGGGCAGCGAGGCTGCGCGCAGGGGATGCCGTGAGTCCCCGTGTTGAGGAGCGTGGGGAGACAGATGAGAAGGTTGATGCTGGCGCTCGCGGCCACTGCGGCGCTGGTGCTGTCGATGGCCGCGCCGGCGGCGGCTGCGCCGGCGGCGGCTGCGCCGGAGCGGAGCCCGTGGGCATTCAACGCCACGGTGAAGTGTGGCGACCAGTCCTGGGACGTCGTCACGACGGGCAAGATCGGATGGCTGGCTGAAGGACCGGCGGGGCCCCCCGTTGGCGTCCTGCTCGGTGGCATCCGGACTGCGACGGTGGGCGGGCAGGCGTCCACGCTGGTGTTCGCGCCCCCGCCCGGCCTGGCAGACAAGTGGGTGGTGTGCACGATCGTGCGCGACCTTGGTGATGGGGACAGCGCGACATGGGACCCCGCCTACATCCTGCTGACGCCCGCCTCTTCCTAGCAGCCTGATGCAAGGGGACCGCACGCGAAGGGAGGCACTCACGTGAAGAAGATCCTGGCCCTGCTGTCGCCGCTGGTGATCGTCGGCGCACTGATCGCCGCGCCGGGCGTGGCCCTGGGCGACCAGACCATGCACACCGTGCGCGGGGTGTTCCACTCGCTCGACGAGTCCACGTATCCGCTGAAGGACGGGTTCGTGGTCGTCACCCACATGAATGGCCCCGTCAACTTCGAGAAGAAGGAGTTCCAGCTTCACGGCGCCAAGCCCGACACGGAGTACTTCCTGTACCGGGTGCTCCCCGAGGGTGCGGGTGACGCGATCCCTGCCGGCGCGGTGCTGTACTCGGGCTTCTCCTTCTGGACGGACGAGCACGGGAACGGGCACGTCACCGCGCCGATGGAGCCCACGGCCCCGAACCTCGTCCTGCTCAAGCGCCTCGGCATCGATCACGTGCTGCTGACGAACGTCCTGTACGACGGTCTGCTGGCCAAGGACGGGGGGAGCGGCGGGACCGCGGCCTACGCGACCGAGTCGTGGGTCACGTACCTCGACTTCGAGTGGACGCCGTAGGTCCAACTGCCGAGTCGGACAGCACGTCCAGAGGGCCCGGCCGTCGCCGACGGCCGGGCCCTCTGGCCACCTGCTCACCTGCGTGCGGGTTCACGTCGTGCGTGGCGTTCTGGCGAGATCGTCCACATCGAACAACAGCGGCCCGGTCGTTCCCCCTACGCGCTCGACCCCGCACGGCCGGCCCACCGCAGAACCCGCATGGCGCGCAGCGTGTTCCACCGGCTCGGCGCGCCCTCGGGCCCCTCCATCTCGAAATGGGTGGGCCCCTGGTGGACGTTCTCCAGGGGCCAGCGGCCCTCCGAGTCACGCCGGGCGGCGACCAGGTCGATCGCCTCCCCGCACCGGGCGTCGGGCGGAGCCCCGGTCGAGCGGAAGTAGTCGAGACCGCGCAGCACGTCGTAGTACCAGCGGGTCGGGAACGAGAACATCGTGAAGCGCGGATCGGCGACCTCGCCGGTGGAGCGGCGGCGGAACAGGCCGCGCTCGAGCAGGTACTCCTCGCCGCGGCGGCGGGCCGCGGCAACGGCGTCAGCCAGTCCCGCGGGCGATCCGCCCAGCGATCCCCCAGCCAGCTCCCAGGCGAGCATGCCCTCGAGCACGCAGATTGTCGAGTGGAACGACGACACCGTCGCGCCGTACTCGGCCCAGCAGTTCCAGCCTCCGTCGGCGAGCTCGTCGTCGACGAGCTTCTCGACGATCCGGTCCACGGGCTGGCCGAAGTAGGCGCCGTTCGCGAGCGCGAGCCCGTTGATGCACGGCTCGACCTCGCCGTCGAAGTAGGCCGGGCCGTCGTCATACCAGCGGACACCGCGCACGCGCTCGAGCGCGCCCAGCACGCGCCCGTCGCCAGGATCGACACCGAGCTCCCGCAGCCCGACCAGGCTGAAGTGGGTGGCCGTCCAGGCGTCGAAGAACGGCTTCGACTCGTCCGCCCAGCCTG
>JAKAMV010000309.1 GCA_021812735.1 Chloroflexota bacterium
CGGTGGTCGCCGTGCCGACAAACGACGCGCTGGTGCGCGTCGCCGCCGAGTGCGCCGAGGACCTCGCCGCCGACGGGATCGTCTACGCCGAGGTCCGCTTCGCGCCCGAGCTGCACACGGAGCGGGGGCTGACGCTAGACGAGGTCGTCGAGTCCGTTCTCGCCGGCTTCCGCCTCGGCTCCGAGCGGGTGGCCCTCCGCGGAGGGCGCATCGACGTGCGGACCCTGGTCACGGCGATGCGTACATCGTTCCACTCGCTCGAGATCGCGGAGCTCGCCGTCCGCTGGCGCGACGCCGGGGTCGTCGGCTTCGACATCGCCGGCGCCGAGGCCGGCTTCCCGCCCACCCGCCACCTCGATGCCTTCCACTACATCGCCCGGGAGAACTTCCACTTCACGATCCACGCGGGGGAGAGCTTCGGCCTCCCGTCCATCTGGGAGGCGCTGCAGTGGTGCGGCGCCGAACGGCTCGGCCACGGCGTCCGGATCGTGGACGACATCGCGGTCAACGCGGACGGGACCGCCTCGCTGGGCAGGCTCGCGGCGTACGTGCGGGACCGGCGCGTGCCCCTCGAGATGTGCCCCACGTCCAACGTCCACACCGGCGCCGCCACATCCATCGAGGGGCACCCGTTCGGGCTGCTCCGCCGCCTGCGGTTCCGCGTGACCGTGAACACGGACAACCGGCTGATGAGCCGGGTGACGCTCTCCGAGGAGCTGGGGAAGGTGGCCCGCGCCTTCGAGCTCTCGCTCGACGACATCCGGTGGCTCCAGATCAACGCCATGAAGAGCGCCTTCTGCCACTTCGAGGATCGCCTGCGGATCATCGAGGGGACGATCAAGCCGGGCTTCTCGCTCGTCGCGACGGAGACCGGGACGGCCCTGACGGGGATCTGACCGGCCGCTGGTCACGCGTCGATCCGGTCGCGGGTCGATCAGGCCCGGCGTGCCTCCGCCACGATGGCCGCCGCCTCGCGGGCCGCGGCCGCGACGGCGTCGAAGTCCCCGGCCGCGATCCACTCCCTTCGCACGAGCCAGCTCCCGCCGCAGGCGACGACGCCGGGGGTCGCCAGGTACGCCGCGAGGTTAGCCGCGTCGATCCCGCCGGTCGGGACGAACCCGACCCCCCCGAACGGCCCCGCCAGCGCCCGGAGGTAGGGGATCCCCCCGGCGGCCTCGGCCGGGAAGAGCTTCACGACGCCGATCCCCGCCTCCAGGGCGGCCATGATCTCGGTCGGCGTGCAGGCGCCGGGCAGGACCGGGAGGCCCACCTCGGCCGCCCTTCGGACGACGGCCGCACCGAACCCGGGTGAGACGACGAAGGACGCGCCGGCGTCACGCGCGACGTCAAGCTGCCCGGCGGTGAGGACCGTGCCCGCGCCCACGAGGATCCCCGGGACCGCCCGCCTGATCGCCGAGATCGCCTCCGCCGCCGCGCGGGTCCGGAACGTGATCTCCGCGCATCCGACCCCGCCCTCGAGGAGCGCCTCGGCCAGGAGCACGGCCGCCGCCGGGTCGTCGACCTCCACGACGGGGATCACCCCGAGCCCGCGCAGCCGCTCGGCGAAGGCCGGCTGCGTGAGCCTCGTGTCCGCGGGTGACTCGGGCATCGCTGGGCTCCCCTCGAGTGCTAGCGGGCCGCCAGGGCCGCGTCGGCCAGCAGCCGCCACGCCGCCGACCCGGGGATCGTCGCCGGGGCGCCCGACGCGCCGTCCGCGTGACTCGTCGGCTCGGCATCGGGCCAGGCGCGGACCACGATCTCGTCGACGCCCGCCGAGGCCGCCGCGGCGACGGCCGCCACGAGGAGCTCCTCCCGGCCGGCGCGGATTCCTTCCACCGAGAGCCGGAGGTGGGGTGCGACCCGCCCGCGCGCGGCCCTGACGAGACGCCGCGCCCGGAAGCTCACCTCGTCCACGGCCGACGCGTCGATCTCGCCGCACGCGTCCGTCCCGAGCCCGTCCACGTAGGCGAGGGCGACGAGCTCGTCCCATGCGAGCGCCTCGGGGTGGTCGCCGGTCGCCGCGGCGACCGTGAGGACGTTCCGCAGTCCCGCGCGGTGGGCGCGCGCGATGCCGGGCTCCAGCAGTCCCACGAGCGACCGCCGGCGGAAGGCGCGGACCTCCGGGGTGAACGAGGTGGGCATCGTGCCCCCCGGCGCATCGTGGCGGCCGAGCGCCCACGCGTCGAGGCAGCCGTCGCACGCGCACGCCCACGCGTCGCGGCGTCCGGCATGCCAGGGGTCGCGGGCGGGGATCCACAGGCGGGGCTCCGCCCAGGCGATCGCGTCGGGATGCGCGGCGAGCACGGCGACGAGCCAGCGCTCCAGCCAGGCGCCGGCCCCGGGATCGTTCGGGCACGCGGCGGGGACGTGCGTGCCGTCCGTGAGCCGCTGGCGGAGGGACGGCTCCCGCGCGACGGCGATCGACGCGCCGCCGCCGGCGAACAGGCCGAGGACCCCGCGCGGCGCCACGCGGACCTCGAGCGAGCGGTCGCGCGCCTCCGCGACGAGCGCGCCCAGGTGCGCGGGATGCTCGAGCGCGTCCTCCTCCGACGCGGCGAGGACGACCACCGACGCGCCCGTCGACGCGATCGCGTCGAAGTCGCGGCTGGCGTGCTCGATGCGGGCGGATCCCGGGTAGCCGACGCCGATTCGCACGATCGCGATGGTATCCGACGGCCGACGCATACTGTCCCCCGGCCGGGCGACCGGGTCCCGGCGACCGACGAGCGCGCCGCCAAGCGCGAGGAGGGGCTGGCGGCGACCGAGCGCGAGCTCGACAAGGTGGCCGCCGCGGTGGCCACCGGACGGCTCCGGTCCGACCCCGCACCGCCGGAAGTTCGGGCTAGCGCGCCGAGTAACCCTCCGGCCAGGCGAGCGTGTCGACCACGCTGCGGCCTCAAGCACCTGCGCTGGCGTCAAGGACGCCCTTCGTCACGCCGTTCGCCTCGACCATGACACGGATACCAGACAGCTCGATGCCCGGACACGCCTCGGGTCCGTACGTCACGAAGTTCACAGGTTCGTAGGTCTCACCGGGCGACATGCTGCGGGCCACAGGCGGCCACGGCGAAGACTGCGGTCGCGATGACGGTTCAGACTTCAGGTGGGAAGATGCCTTCGCCTGAAGTCATCGACCCATCAGAGGCGACAAACTGCCAGTGGATATCCGCTGGCGTCACCTCTTTCTCGCGCAGGGCGATCGCCCACACGCCGTTCGTGACTTTCCCACCCCTGGCTTCGGGAAACCCTTCCAGCGTCACGTGGTCAACCCCAGGGCTCGCCGTCCCATAGACGAAGGAGTTCCACTCCTCGCCGGTGTTGCCCCCATGTGAGACGAGGTGGAGGCTATCCTGCCCGATCGTTGCTCGTGTGCTGGTCAGGATGTGAGCGACCCAGCTTCCCTGCCAGTCGCGCGTCAGGCTCACAAGATCGAGGTGCCCGGCAGCGAGCCGGGCACCAAACGACTGACCGTTCGAAAGGAGCGTGACCTGGTCAGAGGGGATGGCATCGGATGAGATCGTGGTGCGCCGTCCATCCTCGGTCGTGCCGCCCTGCTGCCCGGCTCCACACGCCGCGAGCAGGAGGGCGAAAAGCAGTGCGACGACCTTGCGGATCATCTCTCCCAGCTACCTCCCCTGGTGGGATCAGTGGGTGAAGCTTGTGTAGGCGGCCGCCGACCACGCCACCGCGGACGACGGCGACGGGGTGAGCGACACCGACGGTCCGGAGACGCTTACGCCGATCCCGGCATTGAGCGAGGAGCCGGCGGTGTGGTAGTAGGTGATGACCACGTTGGCAAGGGCGTTCGCCCAAGTGGTTTCTTGGATGTCCTGCCAGTTCTGTCCCCATTGCACTTGGCATGAGTAAAGACCCTGGGGGCCGCATGCAGTCCGCGCCCACTCGTGGAACGAGTAGGAGACACCGGCGTTTGCGGTGCCACCATCTCGATGGATGTCAAGCGGGCCCGGGTTGACGCCGGTTGGCCGATAGTAGACGCCCGAATAGCCGTCCGCGATCATGGCGAGCCCGCCGGCCCAGCCCGTCGCGAACTTGTCCTCGGTCCCGTTGTAGGCGTCCATCCCGTAGGCGTAGCCGTTCGAGAACGAGAAGTAGCCGCCGAGGAGCCAGACGTAGCCCGCGTACCGCGTGTCGCGGTTCACCGAGATCGAGATGTAGAGGTCGTGGTAGCCTCCGGTGCCCGCGGCCGTTGGGACGATCTTGGGCGCAGCGGCAGTTGTCCGGGTGAGAGCGAACCCGGTCGTAGCCGACGCGTCCTGCCGCTCAAGAAGGGTGACTGTTTCGGTCCCGTCAGCGGTCTGGGCGACGCGATACCGGAACCGCGAGTAGGCGACAGGGACGATCCGCGGGTCGGCGGTTCGAGCATCGAAGAGCACGAGCTCCTCCGGCTGCATCGTGGCTCTGATCGCGGCGAGTGTGGCGGGTGGCAGTCGGTCCGCTGGGGATGCGGAAGCGAGTCCTCCTGATGCCGACAAGGCTACGATCAAGACGACCGGGACGGCGACGAGCCGGCGAGCCCACATGAGAGAGACCTCCTGTAGCGGAAGATGAACCCACCGCCGGCGCCAAGGAGCGACGGCTGGCGCGACTCGACGCTACGGGAGCCAGGAGGCGCGCAACAGTGGGTGAATCCGAATCACGGGCCTTCGGATTCCCGAATCTCGCCCGGGCTCTCCCTCCCGCGCACACCGCGAGGCCGACGTTCTCCCTCGCCCTCCATGCGGCCGGCGTCGCGTTGCCGGCGCTCGCACCGGCCGGTCGGCTGGGCGAACTCGGACTCACGCCCCTGCCCGACGTCGTCGCCCTCTGAACCGTAATGGGTTGCGTGGAGACCCTGACGGTTCGAGAACCGATGGCGTCGATACCAAACGAGCTGGACTCTGGGAAGAAGCCAGCAGGGTGACGGTCGCCATGTGGGATCGCCACGCTGGACCTCGTCCGGCCCCGTCCTGGTCAGGCGTCAGGTGGGAGTATCCCGTTCCCCGACAGGATAGTTGTCCCCTCAGGTCCCATGAACCTCCACGAGACACTGCTGGGCGACCGGGACCCGGAGACCGACGATCGGGGACCATGGCGACGTTCGACGACTTCACGCGCGAGGGCGGCACGGGGGCGACCCCCGTCTTCCGGCTGCTCGCCTCGGTGGTGCCCGCGGAGTAGAGGATCGGTGGCCGGCGCCCCGGTCAGGCCGTCGGACGCTCCGCGCGCCGCCTGATTCCGAGCATCTGCTTCCGCGTCATGACGAACACGCCGAGGCCGAATGCCTCGCCCATGACCGCCTGCCCGCCCCCGGAGGGAGCCGGCATCTTCACCCGCATGCGCTCGGTCAGCCGCGTCCGACCGTCGTCGAGCTCCCGGAGGACCATCGCCCAGCTGGCGGAGAAGCCCGCCATCGAGGGCATCGCCTTCCCGGTCGCGCGCAGGTTGACCGGTGCCTCGTCGATCACCTCGCCAGCGTCCCTCCGGGCCCTGGCCGCCTTCGCCTGCTCCTCCATCATCGCCTCGTCGGCCAACAGGACCAGCGCGTGGCCGGGATCGAGCACGGCGACCTTGAACGCGGCGTCGGGGGCCACCGGGAGTATGTCGCCCTCGGCGAGCACCTGGAGCGAGGGCTCGATGTGGTCGAGGCTGCCGCCCTTCATGTCGATCGCGTCGTAGCTGTACCAGCCGCCCCGCCCGTAGCCCATCTGGACGAGCCACGGCCAGACGGCGGCCGGGGACGCGTCGATGTCGATCGCCCGCGTCTCGACGACGTTCGCGTCGGAGACCAGGTCGTCGCCCGGGAGCCCCATCGCGGACTCGTCCGGATCGACGCCCCAGGAGCGCCACCATGGGCGCACCGCGCAGGCGTAGGCGACGGCGGCGCCAGCCGCCGCCGCGGCGGTGCCGAAGACCAGGGTGCGGATCCGCATGTCGTACCTCCGACCGCCCAGCATCCGGCCGGCCGGGCCGCGCCGACAGTGCCGGAGGGCACCGGCGCGGCGGGGAGGTCGGGCCGGAGCACCGGGCCTGTCGGCCGGGCGGCGCGCCGGAGCGTCCCGGTCAGGCCCGGAAGGTGCCCGTGAGGGTCGTGCGCGCGAGCACCGTCGCCTTCGCCAGCGCGGCGCGGATCGCCGTCCCGTCGGGATGGCCGCCCAGCCCCAGCGGCGACGCGAGCGCGTACAGGGTGAACCGGTAGTGGTGGACGCCCGAGGGCGGGCAGGGGCCGCCGTACCCGACCCGCCCGAAGTCGTTGCGGCCTTGGCGGGGCTGGTCGTCGGTCGCGGGGACGCCCCGCGGGAGCGAGCCGTCGCGGGCGGGGAGGTCGAGCACGCTCCAGTGGACCCAGTCGCGGCCGTCCGGGTCGTCCACGAAGAGGACGAGGGCCCCCGCGCCTGCGGGGACGCCCGTCCAGGCCAGGGGCGGGGAGACGTCCGCGCCACGGCACGAGAACTCCGACGGGATGGGGGCGCCGTCGGCGAACGCCGGCGAGCGCAGAACGAGGGCGGACGATTCGGGCGCCATCGGGGTGGCCTCCGGGCTGGCGGGAGGGGCGGGCGACGAACCGGTCGGTCCGCCCGGGCCGCACGCGGCCACCGTGAGTGCCGCGACGGCGACGGCCGCCCGCACGCTGATGCGCGCGATGACGTGTCGCGTCCGCCTCACGGGCCGGTCGGTCCGGCGGGGTCCCGGGTCCATCGCCATGAGGATGCGTCCGCCGACGCCGCAGGGCAAGGTTGTCTCAGCTCGGGTCGCCACGGTGATTGCCCGCGTTCGGTACCGCCAACCATTGCTCCCGTTCGGCGAGCACCGCGAGTTCGGTCCGCGTCGTGACTTCGAACCGCTTGAACAGACGGGCGAGACGGAGCTCGACGGCTCGCCGCCCGACGCCGAGCGCCTGCGCGATCTCGTCGTTCGACCGACCCCGCAGGACGAGTTCGACCGTTTGTCGATCACGCTTGCCGAGCGGGGCCCACTCGGAGCGGCGGACCACCCCGAGCTGGGCGGCGGTGAACGCCGTTTGCCCAGCTGCGACGCGGCGGATCGTGCGGACGATCTCATCGGACAGTGCCGTCTTGAGCACGAAGCCGCTCGCGCCATGACGCACGGCGGCGTCGATGTGCTGGGGCGTCTCGAAGCTCGACACGAAGATAAACCCGGGCGGCTCCGCCAGCCCGTTCGCCTCGAGCAGCAGGTCGACCCCGGACCCGTCCGGGAGTCGGAGGTCCAGCAGCACGACGTCGGCGCCGGCCCCCGCGAGCCACGCGCGTGCCTCGCCCAGCGACGCGGCCGCGCCCACGACCTCCAGGTCGGGCTCGTGCGCGAGCATAGCCGCGAGGCCCGTCACGACGACCGGATGGTCATCGACGATGAGCACCCGAATGCTCAACGGGCCCACTCCACGTGAACTGACAGGCCGCCCTCGCGAGCCGTGCCGAACCGGAGCGCCGCCCCCACGGACCGGGCTCGCTCCTGCAGCGACACGGTGCCCATCCTGCCCTCGCGGACCGCGCGCTCCATCGCGCCCGGCGCGAGCCCACGGCCGTCGTCGGCGACCGTGAGGTCGACGCCGCCCGGCCCGACCCTCCCGCGGACAAACGCACGACGGCCGCCCGAATGGCGGACGGCGTTCGCGAGCGCCTCCTGGACGATGCGGAACAGCGCGATCTCCACCTCGGCCGGCGGACGCGCGACCGACCCGCCGCCGGCCTCCTCCGCCACCGTCGCTTCGACGTGGAACGCGTCCGTCTCGCGGTTGACCTGCGCCGCGAGGAAGTCGATCGCCGGCACCAGGCCGAAGTCCTCCAG
Source organism: Chloroflexota bacterium (assembly GCA_021812735.1). The sequence continues at coordinate 7,807 of JAKAMV010000309.1, forward strand.
CACGGGAGGCCGCAGTTCGGTCGCCACGGCCCGCAGGTGATCCGCGACTTCGCGGAGGGCCGCGCTCTCCCGGTGCGCCTCCGGGATGAGCTCGAGTCGGCGAATGACCCCGGCAAGCTCCTGGAGAGGTACGTCGTGGAGGTCACGGGCAAGACGTCCGCGCTCCACCTCCGATGCCTCCACTGAAAGCCGCCTGCGCCAGTCGGCGACGAGGAGCCGATCGAGGACCGCGCCCGCGGCGACTCGCCAGCGCGGATAGAACAAGGTGCTGATCGCGAGCACGCCCACCGTGACGAGTGGCCCCGCCCCTGCCACGACCAGCAGCAACACGGCCACGACGACCGCGACTGCGATCGCGGCGACGTCGAGCGTGCGCAGCCCGCCGAGATCCCGCAGCCGCCGCGCGACCGCCTCCCGGTCCACCTCCAGGGCGACGACCGCGAAGACCATGGCAGCGACCGTCGCCGCCCGGATCACGTCCATGGCATCGAAGATCCCGGGCACGGCCACCCGGGCCACGAGCCATGCGCCCACGAGCAGCCCTCCGGACGCGAGAACGGCGAGCCGCCGGCGCGGAGAGTCCGTTCGGCTGGCGATCCACGCGACCGGAACGATGAGTGCCGCGAGGCTGGCGGTCATGAACACGCTCGCCTCTGGCGCCACACCGAGCGCCGTCGCCGCCGCGATGACGGCCAGGCTGAGGGCCGCCCCGGCCCTGCGCGGGCGCCACACGAAGGACGCGACGCCCGCGATCGCAAGCAGCAGCCCCAGGAACGCGAGCGGGATCCCTTCGCGTACGCCCGCCTCGGCACCCCGTGCGCTCGCGTGGATCTCCGCGTCCGGCCCGCGGACCGCGATCTGCCAGCCGCCCGGGCTGTCGGACGAGTCCAGGCTCAGAACCGTCTGACCTTCGCGGATCCCCACCCGCCAGGCGAACGAACCAGGCTCGACGCGCAGGACCGTGCCGGCCGGGTTCTCGGCGATCACGCCGACGTAGGGCGTGCCCCAGAGCGCGGTGGCGAGGGCGAGCACGGGCAGCGCGACGCCGACGGCGAGGAGGGCGACCGACAGCGACGGCCTCCCGACCTGCGCGAGCGTCCGGGCGAGATTCGGAACTCCGAAGGCCCGTGATTCGGATTCACCCACTGGTGCGTGCCCCCTGGCTCCCATAGCGTCGAGTGCGCCACCCGCCCGTACCGCGCAGGGGACCCATGGGACGCTTCCGCCGCTCCACCAGTATGGCGCTCATCGCGATCTCTGCCCTGCTGACCGTCTCCGCGGGCCCCGCGGCCGCGGCTGCCCCGCTCACGGCGGCGGTCACGCCGGACCTCGACGGCCGGGCGATCGCGCTGGGCCAGATCGCGGCCTGGCACTGCCACGATCTCGACTTCCCGCGGATCCACTGCTTCCGTTCCGAGGCCGACCTCGCGCGCGTCCTCGCCACCCGCACCGGTAAGCCGCAGACGGACGCCGCCGGGGCGGTTGCCGGCCTGGCGTACGTCATCGCCTACCGCGACGCCACCTACGGCGGTCCCTCGATCGCGATCTCGCGGGACTACGACGACCTCCGCGTCATCGGCTGGAACGACACGATCAGCTCGTTCAAGGCCGTCAACGGGCTGCGCGGCCACTTCGCCACCGACGCTTTCAACAGCGGTCGGTCCTTCGCATTCTGCTGCAACGTCACGGTCTCCTACGTCGGCGACGCCTGGAACGACCAGTTCAGCTCGGTCTACGGGTGGTGAGGGGGCGGGCCGAGGTTCCATGGAAACGCGGCATGAACTGGAGGAAGGTGACGGGCCAGCTACGCCGGTGAAGCAAGACCGCTTCCGGGACCGGGCATCGCCCGGAGCACAGCGCAGAGCAGGAGAGCAACAGCG